>PKSW01000053.1 GCA_002869465.1 Marinilabiliales bacterium | reverse complement strand
TTGGGCGGTGGCAGTGTGATTGACTCGGCTAAAATTATGGCCCTTTCGATCGCTTCTGGCTATGATGGATGGGAGATTATGAACCATAAAGCAAAACCAACCGCTTCCCTGCCAGTGGTATGTGTACTTACATTGGCCGCTACGGGTACCGAAATGAATGGTGCGGCAGTGGTCCAGGACCACCAAACGGGTAAAAAAATAGGTTACGTAACGGATCTGGCATTCCCGGTTGAGTCATTCCTTGATCCCGCTTTTACCGTTTCTGTTCCCAAAAATTACACGGCTTATGGCATTGTCGACTTGATCGCCCATGCCCTGGAAGCTTATTTTGGCGAAGGCGAACCCCCGGTGATCGACCAGATCACTTTTGATATCATCAAAGATGCCATGCAATGGGGTCCTAAACTGTTAAATGACCTCGACAATGTGGAATTAAGAGCCAATATCATGCTGGACGCCACCCTTGCCTTAAATGGACTGACCCGTTACGGCAAAAAAAATGGCGACTGGGCCGTGCACGGTCTCGGGCATGAAATCTCATTGTTATTTGATACCGCACACGGTGCCACCTTAAGCATCGGGTATATTGCCTGGTTACAATTGCAGAAGGACCGTATTCCTGAGCGTATCATCAAACTGGGGGAAAATGTATTTGGTGTGCATACGGTAGACGAAACCATTGCAGCATTGAGGAAATTTTTCCAGTCCATCAATTCTCCCGTTCAATTATCGGAAGACGGAATTGGCATAGATCAGCGCCAAAAAATTATCGACCAGATGCATAAAAACGGCGTTTCGGGCATGCACCATTCGCTATCACAACAAGACCGGGAAACGATAGTTGATTTCATGCTTTAAAACTACAAAATATGGGTATTCAGCAACGATTCAAAGATCATTATAAAAAAGGTTATATGCCGTGGGCGCATAAAAATCCAGATTTCAATCTGGTAGAAATGGTGGAAAGGTGGCCAATTAAACCCTGCAAAACCCTTGAAATGGGCTGCGGAACGGGGGTGGATGCCACCTGGCTGGCCTCTCAGAAATTTGATGTTACAGCTTGTGATGTATCTGAAATAGCCATTCAAATGGCGAAGGATAATCTGCCCGAATCGGTATCAAATTGTCATTTTCATGTGCTGGACTGTTTGAATGACCCAATCCCGGGAGCACCTTTTGAATTTATTTTCGATAGGGGCTATTTTCATTCCAACAGAACCGCCAAAGACCGGAAAAGACTTGCTGAAAAAATTGCAGCTTCATTACAGCCCAAAGGCTTATGGTTAAATATTTCAGGCAGTTTTGATGCACCGGAACGGGAAACGGGCCCACCAAGGATGAAAGCAAAAAATATCGTGGATGCTGTAGAAGATTCTTTTAAAATCTTATCGATCAATGCCACACATTTTGGCAGCGACCAGGAAGACCCGGCCAGGGCCTGGGTTTGTTTGTTCAGAAAACGTTAAGAAAAAAGCTATCATTCTTGAATAAATTTGGAGACAGGTAATGAAATCGTAATAACCCACCTTGACATTTATCAATTTTATTAACTTTTCATGCAACCTTTGTTTGCAAAAGACTGTCTTATAATCAGAATTTTAAATCAAAAACCCGCTTTGGAAAGTGATAGGCAACATATTGACGAGCTGTTCGCCAGCAGATTGAAAGGGTATTCCCAAAAACCACCAGATCACGTATGGCTTCTCATTGAAAGCAAACTTGAATTAGAGGATAATGAAAAACTGAACAATAGTCTGCTGAAGAAATTATTGACTAAATTCCGTATTATACATTCTTAAAATCCTTACTTAAAAGACCAGTTAGAGCCTTCCTTACTGTCTTTAATCTGAATATTCAATTTTTCCAATTCTTCCCGAATTTTATCCGCTGTCGCATAATCTTTATTCAATTTGGCCTGTTTGCGAATATCTAAAATCGTGCTCATCAGGTAATCGATCAGATGGCTGTCGTCTTTTCCTTTTTCATCACGCAAACCAAAAACACTGAACAACAGGGTTTCAAATAATTTTTTAGCCATGGAAATATCCTCTTCCGAGAAACTTTCCTTGCCGTCATTCACCTGGTTTACTATTCTCGCAAGGTCGAACAAATGCGCCAGAGCAATTGGTGTGTTGAAATCATCATTCAGGGCATCATAACATAAATCGTGGTATTTCTTTATATCTACAGATGATGTTGAAGCCTGAATTTGACCCAGCAATTTGTTGGCTTCAAATAACTTGTTCATACCTTTTTCAGCAGCCTGAAGCGCTTCATTGGAAAAATCAAGAGTGCTGCGGTAATGTGCCTGAAGCATGAAAAACCTAATGATCATCGGATCATATGCCCTATCCAAAGCCGGGTTGTTACCATTGAAAAAATCATCGAGTGTAATAAAGTTATTCAACGACTTTCCCATCTTCTGGCCACTTGTAGTTATCATGTTATTGTGCATCCAGTACTTTACAGCTTCGTGGCCCTTGGCAGCATTTACCTGTGCAATCTCTGATTCATGATGTGGGAACAGCAAATCCAATCCGCCACCATGAATATCAAACTGCTCGCCCAAGTATTTGGCACCCATAGCCGAGCATTCCATATGCCAGCCCGGGTATCCGTCACTCCAGGGAGATGGCCACCTCATAATATGTTTGGCATCTGCTTTTTTCCATAAGGCAAAATCAAAACTGTTTTTTTTGTCCTCTTGACCGGCCAGTTCGCGGGTGTTTTGTAGAAGATCTTCTACTTTCCTGCCCGATAGTTTGCCATAATTGTAATCCTGATTGTATCTGACCACATCAAAATAAACCGACCCATCTTGTTCGTAGGCATATCCATTCTTCAGTATTTCTTTCACGTATTCAATTTGCTCGATTATATGTCCTGATGCAGAAGGTTCGATGCTGGGCGGTAATACGTTCAACTGTTCCATATTTTTATGGTACCGATTCACGAAAAGCTGCACTACCTCCATCGGTTCCAGTTGGTCAAGACGGGCTTTTTTGGCAATTTTATCTTCACCCAGTTCATCCGTATCGTTTTCCAGATGCCCGACATCGGTAATATTTCTGACATAACGCACCTTATAACCCAAATGCATTAAGTACCGGAAGACAATATCGAAAGTAATGGCTGCCCGGGCATGGCCGAGATGTGCATCCCCATATACTGTTGGCCCACAAACATACATGCCCACATGAGGAGGGTTAATAGGTTCAAAGATTTCCTTTTTCCGTGTCAGGGTATTATAGATCTGTAAATTGTGCTGCATCGGGATTATTTTGAAAACAAAATTAAGAATACTCTTTAAACAATTGCAATGGCTTTTTAAATCACATGAATACGATACTGGTTTAATATCTTTATTTTTGTTTTTAATTGAAATTAAGCTGCACGACGCTTTATATTATGACGAAGCTACAAAGAACATCCGGATTCTTTTTTATTCACCTCATCATATTTTTTGCTGGATTTTCTTTTCTGATCTATGAAGTAAGTTGGAACAGGATGTTATCCCTGTTAATCGGAGCAACCGTTTCAGCTTCAACACTTGTTCTGATGGCTTTTATGGCAGGATTCGGAACCGGTGCTTACTATTGGGGTAAATTTGCCAATGCTTTCCGTAAAACAGGTCGCTTACTGTCTTTTTTATTGCTGGGGATAGGTATATTAAGCTTACTGAATTATTTTATGATCATCTCTTTCCTGCCCGGATTATATGATGCTTTTTCAAATACAGGACTTTCATTTTCGATTTCTGATGGTGTTGTTTTCAGCCTTGCATTGCTGCTTTTATTCATTCCAGCTTTTTTAATGGGTGGTGTTATTCCGGTGGTAAGTAAAATCATTATCCAGACGAATGATCATTTTTCATCGGACCTGGGACGGATTTACGCTATTGAAACCCTGGGAAGTACATTGGGCGGATTGACAGCCGGATTTATTCTACTTGGGAACATCGGGCAGCGTTATACAGTATTTCTGGCTGTTATCATCAATATTTTATTGGCCGTTCTGATCCTGTTGAATAAGAAATTTGCGGTTTCTCCACATCCGATGAAAAGCGATGAACAAGCTGTAACAGAAAAACCGGTCATTCTTAAAAACCATAGAAAAGCTTCGTTGGCAGCCACTTTTATGAGTGGATTGTTCATTCTCGGCATGCAGGTAGTTTGGATCCGCATCTTCAAAATTTATTTAACCAATACCAGTTACACCTTTGCTTTAATTACTTCTTTAGTCATTTTTGGCCTTTTTGTGGGTAGCTGGATCTATAAAAAACATGGTGACCGCTATAAAAATCATCTTAAATTATTATTCAGCGCATTAATCATCATGGGGATATTTGCTTTTATTGGGATGATCATATTGGTTCGACTCCCTGAATTGCTGATGTTTCCCCTGGGCAGCCTGAACGAAATACCCATAATCAGGCTCGTTGTTATGCCAGCTATTGCCTCATTACTGATCGTTATTCCTCCATCTATTGTTTCAGGATTCACTTTTCCGCTGGCCTGCCGGATTTATTCAGAAGATACCCGCAACGTAAGTAAAAATGTAGGGTTTGTTTTAATGTTCAACACCCTTGGCGCTGTATTAGGCCCGCTATTGGCAGCCTTTCTGTTGATTCCTTCACTGGGTGTCGTCAAATCCATATTAATATTTGTGGCAATGCTATTTATTGTAACGATTTATATCTCACGAATGAATCCTTCAAAAAGTGAAAAAAGAAAGCGACTTGGTTTGGGAATAGGTATTGTTATTTTAGTGTCGGTCATCATTTTTATGAGTGAAATTAGGGTGCTACCTCCCTCATTCAAAAAGCTGGATCGTGATATTTTGTTCTATAACGAAACTGTTGAAGGTACCCTGGTGGTAGCCCAGGAAAAAACACCGGGTGCTTTTGTAAGAGTTTCGTATGTGAATAATAGTGCCGTTATTGGTTCTACTTACGATGCGGTGAAAGCCGTAAAAATGATCGGTCATATTCCTTTCTTCGCGGGACTGGAATGTGAAAAAGCACTGATCGTCGGTTTCGGGATGGGGGTTACCACATCTGCCATCGCCCAACACCCCGAAGTGCAAGAAATTGACTGTGTGGAGATGGTGCCTGGACTGAAAGAAGCCGCCCATTTTTATTCAGAACTGAATAACGATGTGATTGATGATCCCCGTGTTCACATCATGTCAGGTGATGGAAGGCATTTTTTGCAAAAGACATCCAAAAAATATGACTTGATCTCCTGTGATCCTACGCATCCGGTATTGGGATCAGGTAACCTGTACACAAAAGACTATTTTGATTTGTGTAAACAACATCTGAATGATGGTGGTATGGTAAGTCAGTACCTGCCGCTTCATAAATTACGACTGGAAGATTTTCTTGGGATTATTAAAACATTTCATGCGGTTTTCCCCAACGCAACCGTATGGCTGGGGCAATATCATGCCATTCTGCTGGGCTCAGACCGTCCTATTAAAATTAACTTTAAAAAATGGCAGGAAGAAGTCGATCAAATGCCAAGGGAAAATTTCTTCTATTTTGACCCTTTCCATTTCGCTGTTTGTGTGATGATGGATGATAAAACAATCCAAAAATTTCCTGACAACATTGAAATAAATACAGACGATCTCTCCTATACCGAGTTCTTTTCTATGGATTGTTTTGATGAAAATAACCTGACACAGAATCTTGCTTTTATGGCTGAGAACAGGTGTAACATCCACAATGTTTTTTATCACATCGACGATCTTCAGTTAATGGATCGATACCTGGCCGGGAATGAATATCTCGTTGAGAGTTTATATTACTATTTAAAGGGAGATATGAAACAGTCATTGATTGAATTAAGACGGGCTGTGGAAGTAAATCCGGAAGATGAGGAATACCCTTTCCTGATCCGTTTTAATTTTAATGTTCAGGACTAAAACTGAAATTTTCTATAATTCTTTTACGTAGCAGCGCCTTCTTTTATGCTGAATATACTTATAGTTTTTCCAAGTTGTAATCCCTTTGGTATTTGATTCGAACATGCCTGTGGTCTCGACATATTTTACTCCATTAGCGATCATTTGTTTTTGCAATTCGCTGATCAGGATGGCTGGCAAACCCATTTTTTGATAATGCGGGTCAACACCAGTTAGTAATAGATCCATCACTTCAGGCCTTTTCATAGCTTTCATGATATGGAACACCCCGAAAGGCAACAGTTTGCCATTGGCTTTCTGCATGGCTTTTGAAAGGCTTGGTAAACCTACGATAAACGCCAGTATTTTACCTTCTTTCCTGATAACAAAAATATATTTCGGCTGGAGTACATCCAGGTATTTCTTAGCAGAGTAATCTATCATTTTACCCGTGAAAGGTGCTACATATGGTAATTCTTCGAAAGCAACATTCAATAATTCAAATATTTCTTTCAGATATACCTGCATCTCACTCTTTTCCCTAAGCCTGACAATTTCCAGGTTGTTTCTTTTCACAATGATATCTACCAGGCGGGAAGCTTTTTCAGGTACTTCTTCAATTTCCAACCTGAATTCGATCCAGTCATTTTCCTTTTTGTATCCTCGTTCTTCAATATGTTTTTGGTAATATGGAAAATGCATCACAGAAGCAATGGATGGCAGATAATCGAACCCTTCAATAAGTAATCCCTGGTTGTCGAGATTTGTAAATCCAAGCGGTCCATGCACCTCAGTCATTCCTTTCTCTTTTAGATAATTTTCCGCTGTTTCAAGCAGTTTCCCTGAGACTTCCATATCATCAATAAATTCCAGACGGGATATTCTTCCCTTTTTCTTGCCGATCTTTTCGAGGTACATATAATTGATAATGGCAGCAATTCTACCTACTACTTTTCCATCTTTAAATGCGATCCAGAATTTGGCATCGCAGAAATCAAAAGCCGGGTTTTTGTCTCTTTTTAATTGTTTGGATTCGTCCGTTTTTATAGAAGGTACCCAGTAAGGATTGTCTTTATACAGCCTGAATGGGAAATTAACGAATTGCTTGATATCAGCGTCCGAAATAACTTCTTTAATTTCAATCATCACCTGGTTTTTGTCAATTATTCTGTAAAAATAAAATAATGTCGAACATAATGTTAATTTATTAACAGCAATTGGAATAAATACGTGACGATTTAATACTTTTGCCAGAAATTTGAAAGCCCCCGAACATGGAAAGAATTCTCGTTATTGGCAGCTCAGGACAGATTGGTTCAGAATTGGTGCTGGAGCTCAGAAAGATTTATGGAAACAATAATGTATTTGCCACGGATATTAAAAATCCAACTGAAGAATTGAAAAACAGCGGTCCATTCCAGATATTGGATGTACTGAATTATCAAAATTTATTGCATTTTCTTGTTCGGCATAATATTACGCAAGTTTATAATTTGGCAGCCGTACTTTCAGGTAATGCTGAAAAAATTCCGCTTCAGGCCTGGGACATCAACATGAAAGCGCTAATGAACACGTTGATGGCGGCACGCAAATCAGACGCCAAAAAATTATTCTGGCCGAGCTCAATAGCAGTATTCGGACCTACCACGCCACGCCAAAATACGCCTCAATTAACCGTTATGGAGCCAAATACAGTATACGGAATTTCGAAATTGGCAGGAGAACGCTGGGGTGAGTATTTCTTTAACCGTTATGGTGTTGATTTTAGAAGTGTGAGGTATCCCGGACTGATCAGTTACAAAACAGAACCGGGTGGCGGCACCACAGACTATGCCGTTGAAATATTTTTTGATGCCGTAAAAAAAGAATGTTATCAAAGTTTTCTGTCAGAAAACACGGCGCTCCCCATGATGTTCATGGATGATGCGATTAAAAATACCATTAAACTGATGGAAACGGATCCTTCTAAATTATCAGTACGTTCAAGCTACAATATGGCTGGTATCTCGTTTACTCCCAAAGAATTGGCGGATGAAATCAAAATACATAAACCTAATTTCAAAATATCCTACAAACCCGATTTCAGGCAAGCGATAGCCGACAGCTGGCCAGCAAGCATTGAAGACAGTATTGCTCAAAAAGATTGGGGATTGGAAACCGCATTTGATATTAAAAAAATGACAAAGGTGATGCTGGAAGAAATTGAAAAGAAAATAAATAACCGAAAATATTAGTCAGAAATAGCATAACGTTTTCGTACAATCATTTTTGCTGCCCTGGGAATCACTTCAAAATCAAGAGGTGAATGTCCTAGTGATTCACCATCTGTTTCCAGAAACAATTTATCTGCTGGGGTTGATCTTATGGTAAATTTCTTGCCTGTAAAAGTTTCTACTTCAGGCATGGAAATGAACGATCCATCATATAAATTCTTGATGTTTTTTATAACGCGCAGCTTGGTTGTTTTTCTGATTACTGTGACATCAAAAAGGCCATCATCAGGCACCGCGAATGGCAATTGCATCATACCGGCACCATTATATTTGCAGATGCCTATACTCATCGTAAACACTTTGCCCGAGAATACATGCTTGCCGTCTGCCTCAATGTCAAGCTGGACATTTTTATATTGAAACAAGCCTGATAAGAGATTCAATAAATAAACGATTGCTCCACCTTTACCTTTCTGTTTCATTAAATTGGTTTTTTTTGCCACCAGTGCATCATAACCCATTCCGGCAATGTTAGCGAAGTACCTGTTGTCTTCTTCGCTGGCGTGCCTGTACTTTACCACGCCAATATCCTGCAGAATAAACCGCCCGTTTTTAATAATTTTTACCTGTTCCTTATAAGTTTCAGGGATTTCATACATCCTTCCCCAATCGTTGCCCGTACCCACAGTTATCAGTCCTATTTGTATTTCCATGGTGCGGTATCGCTTTTGTTTAAAAACACTATTAATAATTTCGTTTAAAGTACCGTCACCACCCACCACAATAATTTTCCTAAAACCTTTTTTTTCAATCAGGTCTAGTGTCATCTGTAAGGCATGGTTCTGGCGTTCGGTAAATACGATATGCATTTCAAAGCCAGCTTTAACCAAAAGCTCCTTGATTTCAGGCCAATCACGTTCACATTTTTTACTGCCTGCGTGCAGATTGACAACGACCAGGTATTTTTCCGTATTAATTTCCAAAACGATCCTCCAGTATTAGTTTAACTTGTTGCGGTTTTATTTCAGCCATGCAATGGCACAAATCATCACCTCTGCAATCACTACAATATTTATCAAGTACCAGAAAAGTAGCTTTTGGCCCAACTGGCGCCCAGCGCCCCGGATGCATCGGTTTTATGGGTGGATATATGCCAATGGCCACCTTACCAAGTACCGCAGCGATATGCAGTGGACCAGTGCTGGCAGCTACCAGGGCATCTGATTGATCAATAAATGCAATGAGTTGATTTAGGCTCATTTTCCCGCTTACATCTAAACAATTATCATTGAACGAAATATGATTTCTAAACAGTAGGCCTTCTTCTTCGGTACCTGTAACAAAGATTTTATATTTGGTTTTGTCCAGTAAATCAATAAGCTGCTGATAGTTTTGCATCCCCCATTCTCTTGCACTTCCTTTCGATTTAGGATGTAAAATGAGGTTCGTTTTTTTTGGATCAATCAGCGATTTAAGTTCTTTTGATAGAACCGGTATTTTATTGAATCCATAAAATGTTTCTATATCTCTCAGGGATAATTCTCTATTCCACCCTAAGGGTTGAAGTAATTTGAGGTTTAATTGGGCCTCATGCAGGTCAGAGCGTTTTCGTGAAAATTTTACCAATTTGTTACATGTGTAATAATGGTATAACCTACCGCTGGTGCCAATACGGATTTTTATTTTTGCTCTTTTGGTCAATTCGGCGATTTCTTTTTGTGGAAATATATGGATCATCGTTTCGGCACCTGTCTTTTTTAACACCTTTATCTGTTCAATACGATTTTCAAGCTTAGATATATCATCCCAACTTATAAATTCATCCACATGAGATGATAAAGAAACTATATCACGCGTATAATTCCTACCCAGAAAAATTATATAACAACCCGGAAACATTTGTTTCAAAACACCCGCCATTGGTAGGGAAAGGATCACATCTCCTATGCTATCGGTACGGCTGAGGATAAATCTCTTCATGACCTATTTTCCTTATATAAATTCTTTAGTTTCTGATACTTTGTATGGCTTGCGCCAGCTGAAATCCAGCAGATGATAAAGCCCTCTTTTCC
>PKSW01000152.1 GCA_002869465.1 Marinilabiliales bacterium | reverse complement strand
TTCACTGCAATGAATTGTATCAGAAGTGGCTGAAAAGTCAGTATAGAAATTTATATCTGCCATTTTCATCTGGTGGCTCAGTAAATTGTAGGTGTCGTTTAAAATTTTATGCAGGCTCTTATTCTCGAAATCCTTTTGGTCCTTTCTTGAAAAATCGAGCAATCCTTTAACGATGTCACCACACCGCTTGGTTTCGTTTTCAATCACGGTCAAGTATTTCAAAATAGATTCTTTAGCTTTAGGGTCCATGTCAAGTTTGCTGAGTTGCTTATGAACCAGTTTGGTGTATGTTAATACACCCGACAACGGATTGTTGATTTCGTGGGCAACGGATGAAGAAAGTTTACCAAGTGAAGCAATCCTTTCAACATGGATCAACTCACTTTGGATTTCCGACAACTCTTCTGATTTTTTTTGCACCTTATATTCAAGTTGGTGCGACCAGTTTTCTAGTTCCCTGTTCGCCTTATTCAGGTTATCGAGCATATTATTAAAATCCATGTATACCATTCTCATATCGTCCAGCAGATCCGGTTTTATTTCCAGACGCGTGCTCTTGTCACCTTTTGAAACAGCTTCGCTGGCACTGATAATCTCCATGAGGGGCATTTTGATCTTCCTTCGGGTAAAGAGGATCAGGAATGTAACCAGCAGGATGGTAGTAATGGTGGCCAATATGAAAAAATGTTTTGACGAGGTTACAACTGCCTCATCCATATCCTGTAATGGAATTTTAATAATGAGCGATCCCAGTACTTTGTCGGTTGAGGTGTGGGCATGGCAGTCGCTTGTGTAACATGATTTTTCATTATAAATGGGCGACCAAATCAATAACTGACGGTGCCCGGTTCCGTTAATTGTCATTGAGCAGGCATTCTCTTCTTCAATTATGGTGTACGATTTCTCCCTGCCTGGAAACAAAGTACTGATGCTGTCGTGGCAAGACTTGCAGTCGGGGTTGCTTTGCGCAGTTGAATCAAACACGAATGATGAATACACGAGGTTATCATCGTTATCATACATGTTTACTTCATCTACTCCAGGCAAGGTATGGATAATGTCCAGGGTGCTTTGCAGCGCTCTTTTATCATTTGTCAGCATGGAATGATACAGCGCTCCTTCCACCATCGACCCAATGTTATTACCATTCTGACGGATGTTGGTATTCATGTATTGCTCATACACCGATTTAAAAATCAATCCAAAGGATAAAAACAATATTATGGATAAAAGGGTGATGATATAGATCACCCTGCTGAAAATGGAGGAGCGGAAACGAAGGTACTTGGTGTAAAACTTGTACGCTTTGCTGTCTTTGAAACCCTTTTTATTTGGAAAAGCCATAAAACTTCCCTCTTATTTGTTATTGGCCGGGTTTCAAAACCCGGCCAATAAATAATGATTGCAATTTAACAATAAAATCCCTGCCTTGCAAGGATTTAAGTCATATTAAAGTGAGTTATTTAGAAATGAATCCTGGAAATCATTCCAAATGTCACCATCTAATTCAGAAAGAATATGTTGACGTATTTCTCCACCTTCCTGTAGCGTAACCAAAGTAGGTTCTGACGAATGCCTGGCAATAGAAACCGCCAGGAAATCTTTGAGTCTTTCCACTTCCGATTTAATCCAACTGGCTGCTTCATCTGCCAGGTAAAACGACTGGGTTTCCTTTTTCCAGTTCGATGGTTTCACGGAATATATCCAGCCTTTTTCATAAGGATCCTGGTTCAACAGATCAGGATTGTCGTGAATGGCTGCATTTACATTTACAATTTCACCCGAAATGGGAGAAAATACTAGGAGCTTTTTGCCATCCTGGTTAATTTCAGCCATTAATTCACCTTTCTTCATGCTGTCTCCTTCGGTTTTGAGCGAATGTATATTTACATGACCTACCAGGTGGGTCATAAAATCATCCAAACCCAGTTTGGCATTTCCTGATTTTTCAAGAAATAACCAGGTATGGTTCTTATTGTAAAACAGTCCGCGAGGAATTCGTAAAATATTGGCTGTCAGAACCCCGATGGTTTGCTGTATTCGTTTGGTTACTTGCTTATCTTTATTTATGATGATCCAGAAAGGCACCAGCAGGATAAGAAAAGCGATGATGAAAAGGTATTCAATACCCTTCGTATCAAAAATGTTGTAGTAAGTAAAACCGTCCATGATACATATTTTTTAGTTGTTGTTAATTTCTATTATTTATTTGTTCTTTGTAACCCAGGAAGGCGGATCGCTGAGTACCGGCATGCGCCTGATGACCCACCTGAACACCCATATCTCAATAAATAAAACACATAGTGTTACAGCGATTTCCATCCATGAAGGAAAATAATGGGATGCTGCGTCCCACCTGAATCCTATAACAGTTACATTCAGCCTGTTGATTATAATACCCAGTATGGTGATGATGGATGCAATCTTGATCAGCAGGATATTGTTTCGCCGGTAGCTGTAATAGAATAGCACCATCGGCAATGCTACAAACCCGATCATCTCGGTCAGATACCAGTATCCCATGCCTGTATTCAGCAGTGTCCAGTGTTTTCCATGCACAAAAACAAGTATTTGAAGGAAAAAGTAGGCGAACATGGCACCGGCACATATTTTTGATAATCCGCGAATGATGCTGTTATGGGCCTTTTTGTTCTTTTCGCTGATTTGATTGAAAAATACCTTATGGCTGATGGAGCCTTCAAAGATTACCATGGACAATCCGGCAAAAATGCTGGAGACGAAAAACATCACCGGTATGAATTCAGAATACCAAAGCGGATGTATCTTGTCTTTGGCCATCAGGTATAAAGCACCCAAACCGGATTGGTGCAATGTGGACAGCGTAATACCAAAGATGACAGCAGCGAGAGTCATGCCTGATAGGATTTTATGAGCGCGCTTTTTGCCCAACCATTCAGCAATCGTGGGCGAAAATTCAATAAGTTGGGCCATCATATAAAGTAAAAAGTGCCAGGCCACAAGAAACAATACTGAACTGGTTCCAAAACTATTCCCTATAATGGGATTAATTACATTCCATGGCCGTCCCAGGTCGAGGAGCAAAGCCCCGGCATAAAAAACATAGGCCAGAAAGCCGTTCAGTACCGTTACTTTCACAATGGAATGATATTTATGCATATTCAGGATATACACCATAAATGTGATCACATACGCACCACCGGCAAAGGCTACCCCGGTAACAACATCGAAACCGATCCATAAGCCCCACGGTACTTCCTGGGTAAGATTGGTAATAGAGCCAATTCCGTATATAAACCGGATGACGATCAGAACAATTCCCAATAGAATGATGGGAACAGAAATGATATTAAAGGGGGTGAAGATTTTCCCTTTGGGTTTTAATTCTTCTAATATGAACTGCCAGGTAGTCTTACCGGATGTGGCATTCTCAACCGTTATTTCACTCGTATTATTCATTTTCTTCAGGGTTTATAGGGTGATTATTTTTTGTTGCTTCATGTATACCAAGTAAAAGGGTTGGCCAAAGAACAAATATGGTGGGAACACTATAAAGGAATCCTTTCGATAAGGCAGGGTAAGATGATTTCTGTACTTTGGTATTCAATCCTAATTCTTCGAAAGGAACGGGCGACAGGTATAGAAAAGATGTTCCACCCGCCTCGTGTTCGCCATAAATATGATCTACATACATATCAGGGTTTTCAACAATTCTTTTTCTGGCTTCAGCAATTAAATCTCTACGTTTGCCAAAAATAAGTGCTTCTGCCGGACAGTTCTCTACACAGGCAGGCTTCTGGCCTTCTAGAAGGCGATCATAACACATATCACATTTGGTAATTTTCGGGTTGGCACTGTGATATTCAAATTTGGGCACATCAAATGGACAAGATACCATGCAATACCGGCATCCCATGCATTTGTCGCCACGCCAAATAACTGGCCCCTCTTCAGTTTTGTGCATGGCCTGTGTTAAACAGGCAGCATCGCAGGCGGGCTGGTTGCAATGCATACACTGGCGTTTTAAGTATACTTCGCCTTTGGAGGTGTCGTAAGCATTTACAATCGTGCGCCTTGTTTCATCTGTTTTTCGGACAATGCCTACTTCGGGCATACCTGTTGGCTCAGGTAATCCGTTGGCTTCAGCACAAGCGTACTCACAGCTTTGGCATCCCACACATCGAGTGGCATCATAAAGAATGCCGTAAAACTCCACATCTTCTGCTGTTTCTGGTTTTGCATTCAGAGGTTTGTTCAATGCAAGAGAAACACCTGTGACGCCAAGTATTTTTAAAAAATTTCGTCGTTCAATTTTCATGATTCTTGAATTATTGGGTTTAAATTTCTTTGAATTAATTGATCACGCTTGTTTCGATGAATTTTTTCTGAAAGTCTTCCCAAACTTCAGGTCCGAATTCATGAAGCACATGATTGATGATCTCACCACCATCCTGGTAGGATATTTGGGCCATTTGCAAGCTTTTCACGTTGGCGGATATTGCCAGAAAATCTTTAAGTCTGGCGATTTCATTTTTTAACCATTCGCGATATTTTTCTGACATCCGCAGGAACTGTATCTCGCGTAAATAATTGGAGGGCTTGATCATATAAATCCATCCATCTGTATATGGTGATGCGTTGATCATAGAAGGTTCATCGAAAAGTTGTTCATTTATATCCATAATTTTGCCCGAAATAGGCGCATATACATTGAGTTGCTTTCCTTCCTGTATCAGTGTGATCAGTGCTTCATTTTTTTTCAGGCTTTCTCCCGGATTCTTCATTTTTACACGTGTATAAGGGCCGGTTATACGTTGTAAAAAATCATCGATACCAACCTTTACCGTGCCATCTTTTTCCATGAATACCCAGGTGTGGGTTTTATCGAAATAGAGGCCATCAGGCAGATTCAAACCCCTTTCTGTAATCGTTCCAGTTGTATGATCCGGTTTATTTATTATTAATGCGCTATGGTCTTTCATGGTAGTTATGTTATAAATTAAAATTCCCAGCGCAACCAATCCTGACAGGATTATTAACAGCATGATTATCTTCAGGAGCGCATAGTTTTCTGCGTTGGCTGTTTCCAGGTAGAGGTTTTCATGGTTTATTTTATCCATAGCGGCCAACTTCTCGCTTGAAACGAGTTCTGTAAATCCGTTGGCAGCCAACAATCTTTGTCCGTCATCAACGACCCATTTCAGGAATGCTGTTTCGCTGTCGTTTCCAGGTGATTTTTCAGCAACAACATAGAAGTTTTTCACAAGTGTTTTCGGATATTTACCAATCCATACTGCCCTGGCGAATTCATTTGGATTGAGATAGAAATTCTCGAAATAATCCAGTTTGCCATTGTTGTTTTTATCAATGGGAAGAATGCTGATGTTTTCAAGCCAACTCTGGTCGGTTGTATTGACAATATCGTTTATCCGACAAAAACCCAAACCGAACACATCATTTTGAATGGCAGCCACCATTTCGGAATTGCTGCTTACCATGCGGGCTTGCTGGTTGTTCATTTGCCCATTTATTAACCTGTTAATGGCAGAAATGGTGGATTCGTCATCGTTCAGGTAATAATGCAGACTGACGGTTTCTCCCTGGGTATGCGCAGACCAATTGAGTGCATCCGGATTCTGAAGCATTTCAGCTAAGTCAGATATTTTGATGCCATTCTCTTTAAGTTGGCTCATGAGTGGATTTCCGGAGTTGATCACAGGAATCATTACATCACGGCCAATAATGACCTTCCATGAAGCATCTCCAGGAGACGATTCGTAGTATTGTTGTGAGATAAAGCTTAAGTTAGCTTCATTCAAACCTGTTGCTTCCGTTTCGGATACATTCAGCATTTGTATGTTGCACTTAAAGTCAGGATTCAATTGGCTGAATTCAGCGCCCCATTGTTGGACGACAGGATATAAGTCAGGCGAACATAGAATGTGGATAGTTTCGGAAGCCGGAGTTTTTATTTTATCTGGTGTGGCATAGCTTGGGGTAACCATCAAATAAAAGCAAAGCATGCCTGCGAGTAAATAAATGAACTTTTTCATCGTATTGAATTTTTATGTGTTAGGGTTTTCATCATTTTTTAATGGAACTGAAAACCCTTTTCCAATATTGATACCAAACTGTAAAAACAGGTTTTAATACACACTAAATCAAATAGATAGAAGTTTATCCCACTACTCCTTCAAAACAAAAAGTGTTTAAAAATTAAACACCTATTTTTTAAATAGCTATTAAAATACTCAGAATCAAGTCATTTACCGAACTGTTTAAAAATTAAACAGTGTTTAAAAATTAAACAGTACGTATAATGAAACTTGAATAGATAGTTGATCAGGTAGGGTGGTAGTGAATCATAAGAAGCATGAATAAAGCAAGTTACACTATGAGCATCTCAAAAGAGAATTTGTATATTTATTTGAAAGCCAAGCGGATTTTTACTCCATCGTCTCTGCATTAGCTACCGAGATATAAGCCATATCAGTTCTTGCATATTGTTTGATATTATTCCAGAAATTAAGGTTCATATTGTAAAAATTACCATCCCCAGTTATGTGGTATAATAATAAGCCGATTCGATAATTTCGGGGTTCAGATAATAAGCAGGGTAATTGGGGGTGATTTTCTTGTAATCATAAACCATGGGCTCGTGGCCGTGTAGGTTCCATAACCAATTCCAGGTTTGCTGCAATTTTATGGCCCTGAGGGTATCTCCTGATAATGCAAGAATGGCAGGGAAAAAGCATCATATAGCGTGATGACTGAATTCACCTGTGAAGTAATATTTTCATTATATTATGTATTACAACAGGGTAATCCCAAATGACTAAAGCGGGGGTTTAAAGGTTTTAAAATTATAAATTTGATGTAAGGGATATTGTAAACTAAAAAATTATCATTGATCTCTGAATTTTTCCGAACTTTACAAATCATAAATTCTTAATCAAAATCCTTATGTTTTCAGCCATTATTTCAATTAGGAGAATGCAATATTTAATCTTCCTATGTATTGTTACATTATTATTAAGCGTGTTGAATGCTTATACCCAGGATGATCCGGGAATGCTGACACTGGATCGTCTTTTTACCAATAATGAGTTTATTTCGGAACGATTTGGTCCGGCCAGGTGGCTGGAAGACGGCTCTGGCTACACCACCCTGGAATCATCGGAAAGTGAAACAGGTGGACGGGAAATTGTTAAATATGATCCCGAATCTGGTGATAGAACCATTCTTGTTACGTCAGAACAACTGGTGCCCGAAGGTGAAGAAAATCCACTGCAAATATCAGATTATCATTGGTCGCCTGATGGTAGCAAACTACTGATTTTTACCAATACACAAAGGGTATGGCGTTACCATACACGTGGCGATTACTGGGTGATGGACCTGGAATCCGGTCAGTTAACCCAACTGGGCACATTTGCAGAACCTTCCACTATGATGTTTGCCAAATTTTCTCCGGATGGAAAAAAAGTAGGCTATGTAGTCAAACACAATATTTATGTGGAAGACATGGCCACCTCTCAAGTGAAGCAACTGACATTTGACGGAACCGAGGACATGATCAACGGTACTTTCGACTGGGTATATGAAGAAGAATTCGGGTTGAGAGACGGTTTTAGGTGGAGCCCCGACAGCAAATCAATTGCATATTGGCAACTGGATGCTTCAGAGGTGCGAGATTTTTTTATGATCAACAATACGGATTCGCTTTATTCATATATAATACCGGTTCAGTATCCGAAAGTAGGCCAAACCTTGTCTGCTTGCAGGGTGGGAGTCATCCCGGTTGAAGGTGGCAATACGGTTTGGATGCAACTGGATGGCGATCCTCAGAATAATTACATTGCCCGGATGGAGTGGGCTGCCAATTCTGACGAGATCATCTTCCAGTACCTGAACCGTCATCAGAATACCATTCAATTGATGCTGGGTGATGCCCAAACCGGAGAAGTAAAGAATATATATACTGAAAAGGATGATGCCTGGCTGGATGTGATCGACGACCTGGTTTGGATGGATGATGGTACGTCGTTTACATGGGTGAGCGAGCAAACAGGCTGGCGGCATATTTATGTGATCAGTCGTGATGGAAAGTCGGTGCAGCCAGTTACTAAAGGTGATTTTGATGTGATCTCCATTCAAAATATTGATGTGAAGAATGGTTATGTGTATTTCATCGCTTCACCTGATAATGCAGCTCAGCGTTACTTGTTTCGAGTGCCATTGGATGGAAAAAAAGATGCAGAACGATTAACACCAATTGATGAACCCGGCTACCATCGTTACCAGGTATCGCCTGATTCGAAATGGGCCATTCATACATTTATGAATACCAGTACACCCATGACAATTGACCTGGTGAGCCTACCGAATCATAAGTCAGTAAGAATGTTAGTTGATAATAAAGAACTCAAAGAAAAATTAAGCCAATTGGATATGAATCCGGTTGAGTTTTTCAAGGTAGATATTGGTGATGGTGTTGAACTGGATGGCTGGATGATCAAACCACCAGATTTTGATCCAGACAAAGAATACCCCATCTTATTTCATGTATACGGTGAACCGGCTGGTCAGCGCGTGCTCGATATACCACCGCGTTTATGGCATGTAATGATGTCGCAGCAGGGCTACATCGTCGCATGTGTCGACAATAGGGGTACACCGGCTCCAAAAGGCAACAAATGGAGAAAAAGTATATATATGCAGATAGGTATTCTTTCTTCTGCCGATCAGGCAAAAGCAGCAGAGATCATTGGGGGCTGGGATTATGTGGATGAAGACCGTATAGCTATCTGGGGATGGAGTGGCGGTGGATCCAGTACGTTGCAGGCGATGTTCCGTTATCCGGAGATCTATCACACGGGCATGTCTGTCGCACCCGTTCCCGACCAGCAACTCTATGATGCTATCTACCAGGAGCGGTATATGCGGACGGTGGAAGAAAATCCGGAAGGATTCGAAAATGGATCACCCATAAACCATGCGAAAAACCTGGAAGGGAACCTTTTGATTGTGCACGGAACCGGTGACGATAATGTACATTACCAGGGAACTGAAAAACTGATCAATGAACTGATCAAATACAACAAATATTTCACTATGATGGCTTACCCAAATAGGTCGCATGGTATTTATGAAGGAGAGGGGACAACACTTCATTTATATGAACTGCTCACCCGTTATTTAATGACCAATATGCCTCCTGGAGAGAAATAGACGGAGTAGATTTATTATAATTTTTTATGAAAAAAAATTAAAAAGATGTTTGCAAAAGAAACTTACATACAACGACGAGAAAAATTAAGAAAAGCAGTGGGCTCTGGAATCATTCTCCTGTTGGGAAACGATGAAAGCCCGATGAATTATGCTGACAATCCTTTCCGTTTCAGGCAGGACAGTACTTTTTTGTATTTTTTGGGAATAGATCATCCTTTTATAGCTGGAGTACTTGATTGTGATACAGGGGAAGACTGGATTTTTGGTGATGACCTGACTGTTGAAGATTTCGTTTGGATGGGGCCACAACCTACTATTGCCGAACAGGCGGTTCGTGTTGGTGTATCTAAAACAGCACCAATCAATATTTTAGATGAATTATTAGGAAAATCTGCTAATAAAGGCAGAACGATTCATTTTCTGCCACCCTACAGGGCAGAAAACAAGGTCAAACTTTTCGAGTGGTTAGGAATTCTTCCTGCAGAACAACAGGAAGCCTCTTCCGTTGAATTGATCAATGCTGTTGTAAACCAGCGTAATTACAAAACCGCTGAGGAGGTTGAAGAGATTAGGAAAGCTGTTAATATTACGGTAGATATGCATACGCTTGCCATGCGAATGGCCAAACCTGGGATAACAGAAGCTCAAATTGCGGCGGCTGTTAATGAAGTTGCTGAAGCCCCTGGTGGAAGGATATCCTTCCCGATTATTGCAACAATTAACGGCCAGACATTGCACAATCATTACCATGGGAATACATTAAAAGAGGGAGATATGTTCCTGCTTGATGCAGGAGCAGAAACAATCATGGGTTATGGAGGAGACCTTTCGAGTACAGTTCCGGTCAGCGGGAAATTTACATCCCAACAACGTGACATTTATAATATTTGCTTGGACAGCCATAACCGCTCAATTGAGATGTTGAAACCCGGCATACCTTTCAAAGAAGTATATTTTGAATCGGCAAGAGTGATTGTAAATGGTTTAAAGGATATGGGGTTGATGAAAGGCAATACGGAAGATGCACTTACAAATGGTGCCCATGCCTTATTTTTTCCTTGCGGTTTAGGGCATATGATGGGTCTTGATATACACGACATGGAAAACCTGGGTGAAGTGTATGTGGGATATGGTGGCGAACCAAAAAGCACGCAATTCGGATTGAAATCATTACGATTGGGGCGTAAGCTGGAGCCCGGATTTGTATTAACCATCGAACCGGGTATTTACTT
>PKSW01000072.1 GCA_002869465.1 Marinilabiliales bacterium | reverse complement strand
GGAGCAACCAATACCATCCGGATTTTAGGAATTAAGGCCGGTATTCCGGTGATCATAGTTGATGTACTTAAAGGATATTTAGCGGTTTTCCTGATGCCATTTTTTGTGCCGGATAGCCTGACAAATGAAATACAGGTTTATTTTCAGATAATAGCCGGTTTTATAGCGGTTATTGGGCATGCCTTGCCGGTTTTTGCCGGGTTCAGAGGTGGTAAGGGTGTCGGAACTCTGCTGGGTGTCGGAATAGCCCTTTATCCCATAGCTGTGTGGTTTCCTGTTGGCATATTTGTTATCGTACTTTTATCTACCGGGTATGTTTCATTGGCATCCATATTGGGTGCTTTCAGCTTTCCGTTTGTTGTCATTTTTTACACGCATCAGGAAAATCCGGGTTTGATTGTCTTGTCCATTGCGGCTGCACTTTTTGTGCTTTGGACGCATAGGAAAAATATGAAACGACTCATTAAAGGAGAAGAAAACCGATTTAGGATCTGGAAGAAGAGGAGAAGTTAAAGGATGTGAAATTGTAAATAGGTGAGAGGGTGATATTTTTTTGAATTAAACCAATTAAAAAGTCTACAGTCTGCAATTGATGTAACATTGACTATTAACAACCATAAACCAAATACCAATCACCATCAGGTACTCATACCTCCGCAAACATTAATTACCTGCCCGGTAACGTATGATGAAAGATCAGAAGCGAGGAATGTAACTACATCAGCTACATCTTCAGGCTTCCCTGAACGGCGCAGTGGAATAGTCTTTATCCATGCGTCGCGCACATCTTCTTTTAGTTGATGGGTCATTTCTGTTTCAATAAAACCGGGTGCAATGGCATTACAACGGATATTCCTGGAGCCTAGTTCCTGGGCTATGGATTTTGTAAATCCGATCATCCCGGCTTTCGAGGCTGAATAATTTGATTGTCCTGCATTGCCTTCAACGCCAACAACCGAACTCATATTTATGATGGAACCATAACGTTGCTTCATCATGACACGCTGCACTGCTTTGGTCAGGTTGAAAACAGATTTGAGATTAACTGTCATCACGATGTCCCAATCCGATTCTTGCATGCGCATCAGTAGGTTGTCACGTGTAATGCCAGCATTATTGACTAAAATATCGATCTTTTCAAAATCGCTGGTTACATTTTCGATCAGTTTCTCACTGTCTTCAAACGAAGCTGCATTGGAAGCATATCCTTTGGCTTTGATGCCAAGCGAATTTAACTCATCTTCAGTGGCTTTCATGTTGTCATCGTAGTTCAAATCGGTAAAAGCCACGTGGGCGCCCTCATTTGCAAATTTTATAGCGATAGCCTTACCGATACCCCTTGCTGCACCGGTTATTAAAGCGACTTTACCTTCTAATAATTTCATATGCTTAATTTTAAAGGATCAAATATAAACATTTTGTAAAGTTTGAGTTCAAAGTTCAAAACTCAAAGTTCAAAGTTTAAGGGTTTAATTTGTTCCACTTCATTTATTGTTAGCCATTCATCAGCCATACGTAATTCATACCCCATCATTCTACATCCATAATTCACTATACCCATTTTACCAATGGAAAATCCATGCGGTATATCAAATCTGGATGTTTTGGAAAAATCCGGAATGAATAATCGTGAACACCAGCATTCTTTAGTGGGAATTCGCAAGTATATTTGGCTTTTCCATCTTTAAATTCCACGGGCTCCAATTCCATTTTGAAATCAATCTTCTTCACATCCCCGTTTGTTTTATTACCCATCAGGATTTCAACACCAATATCTTTGATGTCGAGGTCGGGAATACTTAGAATGATCTCAGAAGAGAACTGTTCTCCAAACTTGATAAAGCCTTTGTTGGAATCGGGTACCTGCAACGATTCAACATTAATGTGATCCCAAGCCTGCTTAATTTTTTCTTTCCACTGAACCAGGTCACGTGCATGTTTATAGCTGTTAGCAGTCATTCGGGTGCCGGTTTCAAATAATTTACTGTAGAAGTTGCTATAATAGTCGTTCAGCATGCGTTGCATGGTAAAATGGGGCGCTATCCTGGCGATAGTATTTTTAATGTGATTGATCCATTCCCCTGGAATACCCTTTTCATCCTGGTTGTAATACATAGGTACAATTTCCTGCTCCAGCATATTGAGAATGATCTCGGCATCCAGTTCATCCTGCAATTGCTGGTTATAGAATGATCTTTTTTCTTCAATGGCCCATCCAGCGCCGGGTTGATAACCCTCGGCCCACCAGCCGTCGAGCACACTAAAGTTCATAACGCCATTCATTACCGCTTTTTCTCCGCTCGTGCCAGATGCTTCCAGCGGGCGTGTAGGTGTATTCAACCATACATCAACACAACTCGTCATTAGTTTTCCACCAGTCATATCATAATCCTGCAGGAATATGACTTTCCCGATAAACTCAGGCATTCTCGAAATTTCAATGATCCGCTTGATCAAATCCTGTCCTGCTTTATCATTGGGATGCGCTTTTCCGGCAAAAAGAAAGATGACAGGTTGATGTTCGTTATTTACAATGGCTGAAAGTCTTTCAAGATTCGTAAACAGAAGGTGTGCCCTTTTGTAGGTGGCAAATCTTCTTGCAAAACCGAAAATAAGCGCTTTTTCACTGAGTTTTGCTAATGATCTGAGCATCACTTTCGGGTTCTCAAAACGCAATGTGAGGTCATGCTTTTGTTTCCGCTTGATCTCTTCGATCAGTTGGCTTTTAAGTGCCAGCCGGTTATTCCAAATAATTTCATCCTGAATTTCGTAAATCTTTTCCCACCTGCTGGCATCCGGTTGATCATGAACAAAATCATTTCCAAAGGTGTTTTTATACAGTTGCTGCCAGATCTTATCTGTCCAGGTATAATAATGCACCCCATTGGTAACGTAGCCGATATGGATTTCATCAGTGTAATACCCGGGATATAAGGATTGAAACATCTCCTGTGAAACCCGTCCGTGGATTTGGCTGACGCCGTTCACTTGCTGTGCCAACTTTAATGCGAGCACGCTCATAGAGAATTTTTCCTGTTGATTTATAGGGTTAAATCGTCCAAGCCCAATAAATTCTTCCCAGCTTATTTTGAAATACTCACTGTAGTGGGGCATATACGCTCTCATTAAATGCTCTTCAAATGAATCGTGGCCCGCAGGGACGGGAGTATGCGTGGTGAAAAGTGTAGCTGATTTTACAACTTCAACAGCCGTTTCAAAATTAAAACCTTCCTTTTCCATTAATATCCTGATCCGCTCAAGGCTGCTGAATGCAGAATGACCTTCGTTCAGATGATAAACATCAGGTGTCTCGACCAGACTTTTAATTAACTGTATACCACCTAATCCCAATACCATTTCCTGTTTTAAACGATGCTCGTTATCACCTCCGTATAACTGGTTGGTAATGGTCCGGTCTTCTATATTATTTTCAGTAATATCGGTATCCAGCAGGTATAAAGGTATACGACCTACATTCACTTTCCAGGCTTTGGCAGTTACGGCTCTTCCTGGCATAGCAATCTTCACTTTAACCCATTCTCCGTTTTTATCTCTAACAGGAATGAGCGGTAGTTGTGTGAATTTCTGGGGTTTATATTCCGAAATCTGGTCGCCCAGTATGGATAAGGATTGTTTAAAATACCCCTGCCTGTAAAGTAGCCCGATAGCCATCAGGTTTTTATTTGAATCGCTGGCTTGTTTCAGGTAATCTCCAGCAAGAATTCCCAAACCACCCGAATATATCTGCAGGCTGGCATGCAAGCCATACTCCATACTGAAATACGCAATTTGTTCCTTTGGTTTATTGTCTGCCTCGGCCATATATGCTTTAAACTGGCTGTATACTTTTTCAATGCGTTGGTTAAAATCCTTGTCGGCAGCCAATCTGTCAATTTCATCTAATGACAGGGATTCGAGCAAATGAACTGGATTGTATTCGAATTTCCTCCATCTTTCAGGGGCAATGCTCTCAAAAAGTTCGATGGCTTCAGTATTCCACGACCACCATAAATTGAAAGCCATTTCTTTTAAAGGGTGCTGGCTTGTGGCCAGGGGAGGCTCCACGATGATTTTTTTCCATTCTGGCCGGTCAGGCGTTATTTTGGCTTCTACTTTTCGTACACTAATTTTAGGAATTTTAGGCAGGATTGTCTTTCTCTTCTCTGCCATTTCAATGGCCATATCCCAACTTTCAAAATATCGATATACAAACGACTTCCAAAGGGCTTCTTTAAAAATAGTTACTGTTTCATCTCTTGCCGCATTCACATAGCCGGTGCCTTTAAATTCTTTAATAATTCTGGCAATTTCCTTGATGGCATCCGCATCATTTGATTCGGTGCGCTTTATAACTGTCACCGATGGGGTTTTTAAATTAAAGTTGTTCTTTACCCAATCACCGAAACCGGCCACCACAGTAGTTATGGTGGGTATCTTAAAAGCGATGCTTTCTAATGGCGTATAGCCCCAAGGCTCGTAGTAGGAGGGGAATACAGAAAGGTCATGGCCTATCAGGAAATCGTAATAACTGAGATTGATGACACCGTCATTGCCGTTCAGGTATGCCGGAACAAAAATCACATGCACATTGTCTTCTACCTTGTTTGTGATGCCCTGGTAAATAATTTCATTTAAAATGGTGTCATTTTCAAAATGATTCAGTTTGTGCGTCAGGTAATTGCTTCTTTTTTCTTTACCTCTGAACACATCCGTTGGTCCGCGCTGATCAGCAGGAATGGTAATGTAGGCAATGATGTCGCGTTTATAATCTTGCGCCTTGTTCAGGCTTCCCAACGCTTTAATAAACAGGTCAAGCCCTTTATTCCGGTATTCGTATCGCCCGCTTGTGATCACCAATAATGTATCATCAGCATAGGTTTTTCCGGTGATGGTGGTTGCTGTCTCAATAGCAATTTCGCGTGCTTTTTCTCTTTTTTTATTAAATGTTTTTCCCTTGGGTACAAATTCCTCTTCGAAACCGTTGGTTGTGATTACTTCTGGGTCGCGTCCCAGGAAATGGCGGCATTCCCTGGCTGTAATGCCGCTGACAGTAGTCAGAATATCTGCTTCCCTAGCAGCAGTTGACTCAAGAGAATGTTTGCTGATCACCTTGAAGTCGCTGGCGGCATATTTTGGGTCGTATTCTTCGAGTTTTGAATAGAGGGGAAGTCCTACACCGGAAATGGATCTGCCAAGCACGGTGGCATGCGTGGTAAAAACCGTACTTATATAGGGTGTTCGTGATTTTAAATAGAGCACACCTGTCCCTGTCATCCATTCATGAAAATGGGCAATAATATTATTGGTTTCTTCCAGGTAAAATTTTGAAAAACTGCGAATTACCTGGCCTGCTGTATAGCCGAATAAGGCCGGTTCAACATAATCCCATGCTCCGTGTATTGAATCAAGCTGATAGGTTTCCCAGAATTTGGCGAAAATTTCATCTTTACGGGCTAATAAATAGGAAAAATCAACCAATACTACCATGGGTGTTCCTTCGATATTCCACCTGCCAGTTCGTATTTTCAGTCCTTCCTGCAAAGCGTTTACTTTCCAATCGGGAAACAATGATTCGTCTTCAAGGAAATCTGGGTTGTCAGTTGTTCCTTTCCAAACATCTGGCCCTATTAAGAGGTAATTATCTTTATATTGTTCTAAAACACATGTAGCTTTTGTTGACAGGACGGTATAGATACCGCCAATCTTATTACAAATCTCCCAACTTGTTTCAAATATATAATCTGGTCTTCTCATTTTTATGCAATATTGTATTTAAGCGCTTCTCGTTATTTTTTGCAAATAACGAGAAAAGCAGATAATTATTTATTAAAGAATTATTGATTATTTTCCGAATAGCTCATTGAGCTTATCTGCAACGGCTTTCTGATATTTTTTTATATCAGATTTTTTTACCTTTTTTAATTCGGTCTGTAAATCATCATATTTTTTACGTGCTTTTGCTCCTAAATTTGGAAGCACACGTTCTGTAAGGTCATCTTTTGTGTCTTTTAAAGCAATGGTGATGGTTTCAATATCCATTTCCTTTAGTACTTTTTTAATAGCAGCATCCGACATATGTTTCATATCTTCAAAGCTAAATTCCTTTCCCTTCTCCATAGCCGTTTTTACTTTTTTAGAAGTTGTACTGACTTTCTTTTTTATAACATCACTGGTTTTTTTAGATATTTTCTTAACAGAATCTTTAATGTCATCCATTTCTTCCTGCATATCTACACTGCATTTCGACAGCCTGATGCTATAGTCGGTTAAAACGTTCATATAGTTGATGAAGGCATCATAAGGACTATCATATGGATTGAAATAGGAGTGTACATCCCCATCGGAGAACCACTTTGTTGACATATAATAAAAATGGTCAGAAGTTTGCAGGTACTGCCAATCCTTTCTTAATTTCTCATCCTGCACGAAAGGAAGTTTGCCGGCCAATGCGTTTAGTTTTTCAAATGCTTCATTTTGCAGGTCGTTACCAAGCCAAGCCGTGATGTCTCTTTCTTCATCAGCCCATGAAATAGGGTAGGGAACGTGAATAGGGGCTACAGGTTGTAATTTTTCTCCCAATTCTTTAGGGGTGGAAAATTCAAATTTGGTGTTCTTAAAAATAGCTGCAGGCAATGCTGCCATGAAATCAAAAATACCGGTTTCTTCCCACTGGTGTTCTCCAAAAGTTTCGTAATCCATAAACAGGTTAACAACTTCATCTTTCTTATCAATTTCATTGAGCCAACCGGTAAATTTTTTGGTGGTAAGTGGCCATTCTGCCCAGCTTTGCAATGAAAACCGGAAAGCAATATCATCACTTAACCTGAAGTTTTTTAACAGAAGCTTAAGTTTTGGATTGATCGCATTCGTATACATCATATTCGGGCTTCTCCATCCCAGCACATGTTTGGCGCCTTCGGTAAGCATCACATCATATCCCATGTTAGCCACAGCCTCACCAATTTTATCCGAATAAATCAGCTCTGTATTTCTGAACGTTGTTGGCTTTTGACCGAATAATTCCTGTATCAGCTGATCATGCATCTCTACCTGCCGGGTGAATTCATCCGTATCTTTCAACGAACTTAATGAGTGCGCGTAAGTTTCAGCTAAAAACTCCACATTCCCTGTTTTTGCAAGCTGTTTAAAACTCTCCAGCACTTCGGGAGCATACGTATGGAACTGTTCGATAGCCAAACCTGAAATAGAGAAACTGACTTTAAAAGCTGAACCAAATTCTTTGATCAAATCAAGCAACAGCTTATTCATAGGCAAGTAGCACTTTTGCGCGATACGTTGCATGATGAACCGGTTGGTGTAATCATCATAATAATCGTCTCGCTCACCAATGTCAAAAAAACGATAGGTTCTTAATCGATAGGGTTGGTGCACCTGGAAGTATAAACAAATAGATTTCATTTTATTTTAATTTCTTTTTATAATATTGATATATAGCAGTTTATTTTCTTATTTTGGCATAAACGGCTGGTAAACATTTTTAACATTCAATGCGGCATCTTCCCACTTCAAACTTTCCACTTCTTCCTTGCAATGCTTTTTAAACATTTCAGAAAGTGCATCATAATGGCATAATCCATAAATAGAATCAGCCATGGCGTCTACATCCCAGAAGTCAATCTTTAAAGCATGTTTCAATATTTCCGATACGCCCGATTGTTTTGAGATCACCACCGGCACGTTGACCCGCATGGCTTCGAGTGGTACAATCCCAAATGGTTCAGAAACTGATGGCATGACAAAAACATCGCTCAGTGCGAACATTTTATTGACCGCATCACCTTTTAAAAAACCTGTAAAATGAAAACGGTCGGCAATACGCAAAGCTGCTACCCGTTCAATCATCTTATTGAGCATATCGCCTGAGCCGGCCATAACAAATCTTACGTTTTTATCTTTTTTCAGAATTTTATGGGCAGCTTCAATAAAATATTCAGGCCCTTTTTGATACGTAATTCGTCCTAAAAAAGTAACGATCTTATCGTTTAGGTTTCTTTTAACTTCCTCAATTTCTTTGATTAAAGATTGATCAACGGCGTTATAAACCGTTACGACCTTATCAGGATTGATACCATAGCGGTTGATGACAGTATTTCGGGTCAGGTTGCTTACGGCAATAATCCTGTCGGCATTTTCAAAACCTTCTTTTTCAATCCCATAAACGATATCATTTACATTCTCGCCGGTTCTGTCAAATTCCGTTGCATGAATGTGTATAACCAGTGGTTTGCCTGAGGATTTTTTGGCAGCAATTCCTGCCGGATAGGTTAGCCAATCGTGTGCATGGATAATATCGTAATCTTCTTTTAAAGCAACAGCAGATGCAATGAGTGCGTAGCGCGAAACTTCTTCCATCAGGTTGGTTCCGTACTTACCCGAAAATTTATATTGTTTTGAGAAAACCTTGCTGGTATAGCTTTCCCCTTTTTTTTCTTTTCGTTCAAGCGCTTTTTCAAATTCTTCAGGCCCGACGTATGGGATAATATTAGATCCGATCTCCATATATTTAACGCGGTTCCAGAATTCTTTATATTCCGTATCATTAAAGTCGAAAGGCACATCGCTGGCATTTACAATTCTCACGGCTTGCTGATCTTCATCTCCGTATGCCCTTGGTACAACGAATATGACATCTACCTTGTGCTTTGCTAAACCCTTGGTGAGTCCAAAACAAGCCGTTCCCAGCCCTCCGGATATATGCGGTGGAAATTCCCACCCAAACATCAATATTCTCATTGGCTTAGTTCTTTAGTGGTTATAGCTTCAGCATTTTTCATATATTGATCAAAATGATCCAGTATCCATCTTACTCTTAGCAGCTCAGCAATATTCCATGCCTGCGAAATAGCACCCCCTGCTTTATGTGGTGGATCGCCATCATACACCTCTGAAATAGTTCCTATACCTGCTTCATGCATTACGGCTTCAAAACCTTCAAAAATGGATTCAATAAACGGGATACCCTGTTTGCCATATAATTTCAGGTAACTTTCAGAAAAAGCACCGATCAACCAGGGCCAAACAGTTCCCTGATGATAAGCCAGGTCGCGTTCTTGTTGGTTGCCCCAGTAAGTGCCTTTGTAATCATGGTTTTTAGGCGATAGTGTTCGTAATCCGCGTGCGGTCAATAATTCCTGTCGCACTTTAACCAATACTGCATTTTTCAGGAATGGACCGATTGGTGAATAAGGCAGTGAGACTGCAAAAATCATATTGGGCCTTACTGACCAGTCTTTTGTTTCATTATTGACGTAATCGGCAAGATATCCTTTCTTATCATCCCAGAAGGTTTCTTTAAATGAATTTCTGAATTGCTCCGGCCAGGTTTCCCACTCTTTTACAAACTGACGGTTATTGGCTTCTTTGGCAAGTTCCAGGGCAAAACAAACGGCATTATACCATAAAGCATTTATTTCAACGGCGTAGCCGGTGCGTTCCGTTACAGGTTTTCCATGCACGATGGCATCCATCCATGTAATAGCTTTTCCTTTTTCGCCCGACCAAAGCAGACCATTTTCGTGCATTTTGATACCATTGTGCGTTCCTTTCTTAAACTGAGAAATTATTTCTCTCATGGGCTGGCCGTATTCTTTCCAAAGTCCTTCTGTGCTATTTTGGGTGAGTTTGTATTGCTGCAAAGCCCAGAAAAACCAAAGTGATGCATCCACAGAATTGTAAGATGCTGTTTTCCCCTGCCCGAGATTTGGAAAAAGACCATCCTTCAATTCGCTGAGCATCGTTTTTATAACTTCCTTAAATTCTTTATCCTTTCCCCTAGTCAGGGATAAGCCTGGTAGTGCAATAAACGAATCGCGTCCCCACCTGCCGAACCAGGGATAACCGGCAATGATTTCAGTTTTTTTGTTGATCGTTACAAAAAACTCCTCTGAAGCATTATAGAGACAGTTGAGATAACTGTTTCGGGGGATTCTTTTTTTAATTTCATCGTTGAATGCTTTATTGAAACCTGAAGGTGTTTTTTCTTCAAGTCCAGCCGAAACTACAACGGATTCTCCTTTTTTCAAATCAACTTCAAAATAACCCGGAACATACAGATCTTCATAACTTTCGTAACCTCTTTCAAGTTCCCTGATGTATTCAATATTATAATGCCAATCAGGCATATGAATGTACTCAGGTTTCTTTGAAAGCTGCATATATACGTGTGAATAGCCCTTATACATTTGCCAGCGTGCTCCATTAGCAACAGGCTTATATTTTGTATCAGCGTCAATATTGGATTTTGACAGGCTGTGCACGTTCCGGTAGGCTAAAAATGGTTTTAAACGGAGTGTTACCTTACCAGCGGCTTCCTGAAGCGTATACCTTATCAGGATGCGATCTTCACTTTTCGCGTATATGAATTCCTTTACTATCACATTGCTGCCAATACGATAAACCAGCCTGGGATTGGGGTCAGACACAAACTCTCTCAAGTACTTATGGCCTTT
>PKSW01000426.1 GCA_002869465.1 Marinilabiliales bacterium | reverse complement strand
TCTTCCTCTTCGAGTGGTGCCCCTGCATCACCTTCCACGCAGCAGTCCCCATGGCATGCCATGAGATGGCAGACAAAATAATTGTCTTTTAGCTCATCGGATACCAGTACGTTATCAATTTTCAACATGCTGCAAAAGTACAATTTTACCCACTTACAACAGTTGGTTTTTTGAATCAGGAAGTTGACATGTAGGTAGCAAAATTTCCTTACTTTTGCGCTGCTTTTACAAGGTAAAAACACGTTGAAAATCATCATAAATAAATTCGATTGTTATGTCATATAATTTGAGAAACAGGAATTTTTTGAAGTTGCTCGACTTCACACCTAAAGAAATTAAGTTCTTACTGGATCTTTCTGCCGATCTGAAAAAAGCGAAATACGCTGGCACAGAACAGCAAAAGTTAAAAGGTAAAAACATTGCACTGATCTTTGAAAAAGCATCCACACGTACCCGTTGTGCTTTTGAAACCGCTGCTTATGATCAGGGAGCCCATGTTACTTATTTGGGGCCTACCGGATCACAGATCGGTAAAAAAGAAACCATGAAAGATACCGCCAGGGTGTTGGGTAGAATGTATGATGGCATCCAGTACCGGGGTTTCGGACAGGAAAAAGTAGAAGAATTGGGCCAGTTTGCAGGCGTTCCTGTTTGGAACGGGCTGACCAATGAGTACCATCCTACTCAAATTTTAGCCGACTTCCTCACCATGATGGAACATTCGGATAAACCCTTGCACCAGGTTTCATTTGCTTATTTGGGCGATGCCCGAAATAATATGGGCAACTCACTGATGGTAGGTGCTGCTAAAATGGGCATGGACTTCCGTGCCGTGGCACCAAAACAATTTCTGCCTGAAAAAGCACTGGTAGACCAATGTTTGGAAATTGCCAAAGAAACAGGTGCGAAAATCACACTGACCGACAATGTGAATGAAGGTGTAAAAGGTGTTGATTTTCTGTACACAGATGTTTGGGTATCCATGGGTGAACCGGAGGCGGCTTTTAAAGATCGTATCAATCTGATGATGCCTTACCAGGTAAATGCAGCTATGATGAAAAAAACCGGAAATCCGAATGTTAAATTCCTGCATTGCCTGCCGGCATTCCATAACCGCGACACGGAAATAGGTGAAGATATCTATCAGAAATTCGGCGTTGATGCTATGGAAGTATCGGAAGAAGTATTCGAATCTCCCGCTTCCATTGTTTTCGATGAAGCTGAAAATCGCCTGCACACCATCAAAGCTGTGATGGTTGCCACCCTCGGATCATAAACATATATTTTTCATTTCGAGGGAAATGCAGCAAAGCGGAATGACGAGAAATCTCATTAGACATATATCATAGAATTTTTTACGCTTCACTTTATTCCAAATGACAGCTCCACAAATAAATTAACATATGGCCAACCAGGAAGACCTTTTAAAAAAAATAATCGCCCATGCCAAAGAGTATGGTTTTGTATATCCCTCAAGCGAAATATATGATGGACTAAGCGCTGTCTATGATTACGGCCCAAATGGAACGGAATTAAAAAACAACATCAGGAGTTACTGGTGGAAGGCCATGGTACAAATGCACGAGAACATCGTAGGCATTGATTCCGCTATTTTCATGCACCCGAGCATCTGGAAAGCCTCCGGGCATGTGGATGCTTTTAACGATCCATTAATTGATAACAAAGATTCCAAAAAAAGGTATCGTGCCGATGTGCTGGTGGAAGATCATATGGCGAAAATTGAAGCCAAGATCGATAAAGAAGTGGAAAAGGCACTCAAGCGTTTCGGCGACAGCTTTGATGAACAACAATTCCTTGAAACCAACCCCAGGGTGCTTGCCAACAAAGGCAAACTGGATGATATTAAAAGCCGATTATATCCAGCAATGGATAATGACGATATGCCGGCCATTAAAAAGCTGATCGAAGACCTGGAGATTGCCTGCCCCATTTCAGGTTCACGCAACTGGACGGAGGTACGCCAATTCAACCTGATGTTTTCCACCAGTATGGGATCAACTTCCGAAGGGGCCACACAAATATTTTTGAGGCCGGAAACAGCCCAGGGTATTTTTGTAAATTACCTGAATGTGCAAAAAACCAGCCGGATGAAGATTCCATTCGGTATAGCCCAAACGGGAAAAGCCTTCCGTAATGAAATCGTAGCCCGTCAGTTTATCTTCCGTATGCGTGAATTTGAACAGATGGAAATGCAATTTTTTGTTCGTCCCGGTGAAGAAATGAAATGGTACGAGTACTGGAAAGAACAGCGTATGAATTGGCATACATCCACCGGAATACCGGCAGAAAAATTCCGTTTCCACGACCATGATAAACTGGCGCATTATGCCAATGCAGCCGCAGATATCGAATTTGAATTCCCAATGGGATTTAAGGAACTGGAAGGCATCCACTCGCGTACTGATTTCGACCTGGGTGCACATGAAAAATTTTCAGGAAAAAAATTACGTTACCACGATGCGGAGATCAATGAAAGTTATGTGCCTTACGTGATTGAAACTTCTATTGGCCTCGACCGGATGTTCCTCGCTATCATGAGTTATGCATTTACCGAAGAAAAACTGGAGGACGGTTCGGAACGAATTGTTATGAAAATTCCTCCGGTGCTTGCACCTTATAAAGTGGCTGTTTTTCCATTGACCAAGAAAGACGGCTTGCCTGAAAAAGCCACTGAAATTATGGATGGTTTGAAACAGGATTATATGTGTTTTTATGAAGAAAAAGACACCATCGGTAAACGTTACCGCCGCCACGACGCCATCGGTACGCCTTATTGCGTTACCGTTGACCACCAAACCCTCGAAGATAATACAGTGACTATCCGTGAGCGCGACAGCATGCAGCAGGAAAGGGTTTCGATTGATAAGATCGGAAGTATAGTAGCGGGAAGGTTGAGGGGAAAATAATACTACTTATTATTATAAGCAGTCATCGTTCGGTCGATACCGAGCGTTACAAAGCTTTTAATGATTTCAACAGCAGTTTCAACACGAGGGATCATCAGTTTTTCTTCTGACCGGCTCCATTGACCCAACACATAATCGGCCTGGTAGCCTTTGGGAAAGTTGTCACCAATACCGATTCTCAAGCGAGGAAAACCATCGGTATCCAGTTTGAGGATAATATCAGTCAACCCATTATGACCGGCATCACCACCACGGGCTTTCATCCGTAAAGTTCCCAATGGCAGGGCAATATCATCCAACACCACCAACGTTCTTTCCAGGGGAATCTTTTCCTGATCCATCCAATATTTCACTGACTTGCCACTCAGGTTCATATAGGTGGTGGGCTTGATAATAACCAGGGTTCTGCCTTTAAACTTCACTTTACTATAAGAAGCCAAACGCTCCACCGTAAAACTGCCTTTCAGATCGTTATTCAAAGCATCCGCCACCACAAAACCAATATTGTGACGCGTGTTGGCATACTCAACACCAATATTACCAAGTCCAACGATTAGGTATTTCAAACTGTTTTTATTTAGGTTCAAAAAATAAAGGGATAAAGTTAAACACTTTACCCCTTTTCAAATATAATTTTTATCAATTATGATTCTGCGCCTTCACCTTCTGGTTTAGTAGCTCCTTCTTCGCCACCTTCTGCAGCACCTTCTTCGCCTTCGCCTTCTTCACCCTCTTCTTCATCAACTCCTTCAACTTCTTCAACCGCACGGGCTGTTTTCACCCTTACAATTACACTGTTAGGCGGATCCAAAGTGCTCAGTTTATCCAATTCAATGTCCTTTATTTTTACTGAACCACCAATTTCCAATTTGGAAATATCAACCAGTATATAATCAGGCATATCTTCAATAAGGCCTTTCACACGGATCTTCTGCATCTTTTTGATCATCTTTCCACCACGGATCACACCAGGTGATGTTCCTTCAAAAGTAAGTGGTAAACCAACAATAAGAGGTTTATTTGGAACCACTTCAAGAAAATCGGCATGCAATACCCTGTCGGTAACTGGGTGATACTGCACATCCTGAAGGATACCTTTATATTCTGTTCCGTCGATATTCAGATTTACGATAAAAACATCCGGTGTAAAAACTAGTTTTTTAAAACCTAATTCGGTAACAATAAAATGGGTTTGCTCTTTACCTCCGTAAAGCACACATGGAACGTTACCTTCATTCCTGTGTTTTTTAGCATCTTTTTTCCCTACGTTCTCTCTCAGAGAACCGCTCAATGATACTTGTTTCATGATTAAAAAATTAAATGATTATTTATTTAAATTAAATAGTGAGCTAATTGATTCATAACTCTGTACACGTAATATAACTTCTGCAAATAGATCAGCTGTTGAAAGCACAGTAATCTTATCACAATCCTGTTTTAGTGGAATGGTATCGGTTACAATTACTTCATTAAAAGCTGAATTGGCAATCTTTTCATAGGCACTTCCCGAAAAAATGGGATGTGTACAAAAAGCCCTGACACTGTTGGCGCCCATATCCATGATCAGATTAGCCGCTTTTGTGATGGTTCCTGCCGTATCGATAATATCATCTACCAATACCACATCTTTATCTGTTACATCACCGATGAGTTGCATTTGCTCCACTACATTGGGTTTAGCCCGCTGTTTGTAACAAATAACAAAACCTGTATTCAACGCCTTAGCGTAACTGGCTGCACGCCTGGTTCCACCTGTATCTGGCGAAGCCATAATTAAATCAGGCAGATCCAGTTTTTTTAAATACGGCACAAATATGTTGGATGCGAAAACGTGATCCACAGGCACATCAAAAAATCCCTGAATCTGATCAGCATGCAAGTCGATCGTGATCACCCTTTGCACCCCTGCCGACATGAGTAAGTTAGCACTCAGTTTGGAAGCAATGGATACCCGGGGTTTATCTTTACGATCCTGCCTTCCATAACCAAAGTAAGGTATCACCGCAATTATTCTCCTGGCCGAAGCTCTTTTAGCTGCATCGATCATCATGAGGAGCTCCATAAAATTATCGGCAGGAGGTGTTGTCGACTGTACAATAAACACATCCCGTCCCCTGATGTTTTCTTCGTAAGAAGTCTGGAACTCTCCATCTGAAAATTCAGTAACTATTGATTTTCCCAGGCCAATTCCAAAACTTGCCGCAATTTTTTCAGCCAGATATCTGCTGTTGCGCCCAGAAAATATGCTAACCCCTTTTTTTGAAGACATAAAACGCTGTTAATTTGGTCGTTTAAAGCGCTGCAAAAATAGCAATTAATTCGTTCGACACAAATATATTAGCATATCAAAGACCCTCTTTTCGCTGCTCCGACCGTATTTCTCTTCAGTTATGAATATAGAGATTATTAGATCTTGGTTATAACAAGGAAATAAAAGGAAAAGACAAGCTTACAATTTTGCAAATTAATCATTTATAAAAATAGTTTGTACAGCGTATAAATAGCCTTTTAGTGTTATTTTATTAACAGTAATTTCTATAATTTTGCATGCCAATTGTAAAAGATACAGCTATGTTGTGGTTTAATAAAATGATCGCTTCCATATTGCCCTTTATGCCAAAAGGTTTTGTGTGGATTTTTTCAAAAAGATATATTGCAGGTAAAAACATTGAAGATGCCATCCAGGTTTCAAAATCCCTGAATGAGGAAGGTACGATGGTAACGGTTGATTTATTGGGAGAATTTATCACCCAGCTAAGTGAGGCGGAGCAAAATAAGAACGAATATCTGGATATCATTGACACCTTCGAGAAGAACGGGATTAACGGGAATTACTCACTGAAACCCACCATGTTCGGTTTGTTAATTGACAAAGATATGTGCTATAAATACATCCGTGAGATCGTAAAAAAAGCGGCCGAATATAACAATTTCATCAGGGTGGATATGGAAGATTCGCAGTGTGTTGATTTGGAAATAGAATTGTTCAGAAAGCTTAAAAAAGAGTTTCCTAAAAATGTGGGGCTCGTATTGCAGGCATACCTGAAACGCACGAAGAGCGATATTGAAAATATGATGGACCTGCATACGAAAGAAATCCCGTTAAGCTATCGCCTGTGTAAAGGTATTTATGTGGAACCAGAAGAAATAGCCTATAAAAAATATAGAGTGATCAATGAACATTTCCTGGAAGACCTGGAGATCATGCTTAAGAATGGTATTTATGTGGGTATCGCCACCCATGATACACCACTCGTTGAAGGAGCTTACAAATTAATAGAAAAGTACAATGTACCCAAAGAGAATTTTGAATTCCAAATGCTGTATGGTGTTACGCCTGCTTTAAGAAAATCCATCACTGACAAAGGCTACAGGATGCGGGTATATGTTCCTTACGGAGAAAAATGGTTCGCGTATTCGACCCGGAGATTGAAAGAAAACCCCAAAATGGCCACCGAAATTATCAAGGCTTTATTTGTAAGGGGATAATCTTTTCACATTTTTTAATAGTTCGCGCTTCTCGTTTAATTACACAAACCCTTGTAATAAAAGTACTTATTCAAAAGGAGGTGCTTTTGCTAAATTGTTTAGTAGACAATTTTTTACTACCTTTGCACCCTTCAAATCACATATCTTTTTATTATGGAAAAAAAGAGGGTTCTCTTTGTCAATCAGGAAATAACACCATATCTTCCTGAAACCCCAATGAGTGAAATCGGTCGTTACCTGCCTCAAAAAACTCAGGAAAGCAATAAAGAAATAAGAACATTCATGCCTCGCTACGGCCTGGTAAATGAAAGAAGAAACCAACTTCACGAAGTGATCAGGTTATCCGGAATGAATCTTATCATCGATGATATTGACCACCCGCTAATCATCAAAGTTGCATCGATCCAGCAGGCTCGCATGCAGGTTTATTTTATTGATAACGAAGACTATTTCCATAGAAAATCGATATTTTCCAATAAAGCCGGAAAATTTCATAAAGACAATGACGAAAGAGCCATTTTCTTTGCCAAAGGGGTATTGGAAACAGTAAAAAAACTGGGTTGGGCCCCCGACTTGATCCATTGCAATGGCTGGTTTTCAAGTCTGTTACCGCTTTTTGTAAAAACCGCTTACAAAGACAGCCCTATTTTCTCAAATGCAAAAGTGGTCGTCTCGTTGTATAAGGATGACTTCTCTGACCAATTTAAAAGTGGTTATGAGAAGAAAATGCTCATGAATGGCTTAGATAGTGATGAGTTTATGCACTATAGTAACGGAACTTACGTTTCACTCATGAAAGGTGCCATTGATCGTTCTGACGCGCTTATCATAGGAAGCCCTGAAGTGAATCCTGAAGTGTTGGAATATGCCAAAGCATCCGGAAAACCTATATTAGAATATCAAGACAGTGAAGATTATTATGTGGCGTACAATGAATTCTATGACAACATCATTGGTGAAGAATAAAATTCTTCAAAAAAGAGGACTGAAAAGCTTCATTTATTTAGCATTCCTTTCATTTGTTTTTTTAATTTCCTGTTATAAACCTGCGGGAGAAATAGGAGTTGAAGTGCAACCCAATAATAGTTTGCTTCAGGTTTTTTGGACGGATACAGCTATGGTATATGCTTATTCTGTTCCTGATGATACCGTTAGGACAGACGGACTCAGCACGACCCTACTTGGCAGTTTAATGGATCCTACATTTGGCCATACAACGGCAAGTTTTTATTCCCAATTCATGCTTGAGAATACAGGTCATCGTTTCGGGAATAATCCACAGGTCGATTCGCTCGTCCTGCAATTAAGATATACAGGAGGGTCTTACGGAGATACAACAACATATTTAACCGCCAGAGTATACCAGATGGAGGAGTCCATTTACCTGGATAGTACGTACACTTCAAATATTGATATACCTGTATATCCTACTGATTATGCAGACTTTACATTTGTACCAAAACCTCACGACAGTATTTTGGTGGGTGATGATACAGCCTCAGCTGCCCTGAGAATAAATTTGAGCAATTATAACCTGGGATTAGCAGATTACCTGATAAATATCGATACCATGCTGATGGATAGCAATGATCTATTCATTGATTATTTTAAAGGATTATACATAACAACCGATCCTGTCAGTACTGGCGGTTCACTGATAAATTTCGATTTGTTCAGCAACCGGTCATTAATGATTTTATATTACAGCAATGATGAAGAAGATTCCTTAGATTTTGAATATCCGATAACAGTTATTACTCAATATGCATCAAAATATGAACATGATCTCTCGGCAGGAAGCCCTGACTTTGTGCAACAGGTTGTAGAGGGTGACACATCTCTAGGTAGTAATAAGTACTATGTGCAGGGAGTTGCAGGCGTGGCTTCCGTAATTAAAATTCCGAATATGCCATCATGGAACAGGCTGGGGAATGTTGCTTTAAATGAGGCCAAATTGGTGCTGGCAGGAAATACAGAAGACACTTTGTATGCCCCTCCAATAAAATTAGCTTTGGCGGAAATTGGCTCTGATGGTACATATAGTTTTTTACTTGACGAATCTGGAGGACAAACGAATTATTTTGGAGGAGAATATAAAGCCTCTACCAGATCCTATACCTTCCGAATAACCAGGTATTTGCAATCACTGATAGATGATCCGACAAAGGAGAATAATGGGTTGTATTTAATTGTTAGGGGCGGATCTATTTATCCAAACAGATTTGTGTTTAATGGAAATGCACCTGAATCAGACACCACCAGGCTGCATTTGGAAATTACATATACTGACTTAGACTAAAACAATATTATAATGTGTGGTATCGTTGCTTACATTGGGCCTAAACAAGCATACCCAATATTATTAAAAGGATTACAAAGACTGGAATACAGGGGATATGACAGTGCTGGTATCGCGCTTTTAAATGGTGGACTGATCCTGTTTAAAACCAAAGGTAAAGTAGCTGAACTGGAGGATTACCTGAAGGATAAAAACCTGAAAGGCACCATTGGTATAGCCCATACACGTTGGGCTACACATGGCGAACCAAATCAAACAAATGCCCATCCGCATTTCTCTCAATCTAAAAAACTGGCTATAATACATAATGGTATAATCGAGAATTACGCGGCGCTTAAAAAAGAGCTGACAAAGAGGGGTTATACATTTGAATCGGATACCGATACTGAAGTTCTTATCAACCTGATTGAAGATATTCAGCAAAATGAAAATGTATCCCTGGAAGAGGCGGTACGTATTTCTTTAAACCAGGTGATTGGTGCATACGCAATTGTTATATTGTCACAGGAAAATCCAAATATGCTAATCGCTGCCAGAAAAGGAAGTCCGTTGGTGATTGGTGTTGGAGAAGACGATTATTTTATTGCCTCTGATGCCACGCCGATTATTGAATACACTAAAAACGTGGTCTACCTTGAAGATGAAGAAGTGGCCGTTGTAAAAAGGGGTGAAGACCTCCAGATCAGAAATATCAAAAACCGGAAAAAAACACCTTACATACAGGAGCTTGAGTGGAACCTGAACGAGCTTGAAAAAGGTGGTTACGAGCACTTTATGCTCAAAGAGATATACGAGCAACCGCGCTCGGTGAAAGACAGTATGAGGGGCCGTTTGAATGCACAAAGCGGTATCGTTTCACTGGGCGGCATTGTAGATTATGAAGATAAAATGCTCAAAGCGCGGCGGATCATAATGATCGCCTGCGGAACTTCATGGCATGCCGGACTGGTTGGAGAATATTTATTTGAAGATATTGCCCGTATACCAGTTGAAGTTGAATATGCCTCTGAGTTCAGATACCGTAACCCGATTATTGATGAAAATGATGTGGTCATCGCTATTTCGCAATCCGGAGAAACGGCAGATACCCTTGCCGCCATTGAGATGGCCAGAAGTAAAGGTGCTACCATACTTGGTATTTGCAATGTCGTGGGTTCATCCATTGCCCGTGCTACAGATGCAGGAACTTATACCCATGCGGGACCTGAAATCGGTGTAGCTTCTACCAAAGCATTCACCGCACAAGTCACAGTTTTGACATTGATGGCACTGCGTTTGGCCAAGCTAAAAGGTACTTTGCCCAAATCGAGGTTCATGCAACTTTTACATGAACTGGAAGCATTACCTGAAAAAATCACAAGAGTGCTTGACGACCATGGGCTCGCAGAACGCATTGCAGAAGAATTTAAAGCGGCATCCAACTTCCTGTACCTCGGAAGGGGATACAATTTTCCAGTGGCCCTGGAAGGCGCTTTAAAGCTTAAAGAGATATCTTATATTCATGCCGAGGGATACCCTGCCGCCGAGATGAAACATGGCCCCATCGCGTTGATTGATGAAAATATGCCCGTTGTTTTTATCGCACCCAACAAAGGTATATATGAAAAAGTGGTGAGCAATATCCAGGAGGTAAAAGCCCGGAATGGAAAGATCATTGCCATTGTTACAGAGGGTGATACAACAGTAAAGGATTTGGCCGATTATATAATTGAAATACCCGAAACCGAAGAAATGCTGGTACCTATTCTGGCTTCTATTCCGCTACAAAAACTGGC
>PKSW01000387.1 GCA_002869465.1 Marinilabiliales bacterium | reverse complement strand
AGAGCTATTTATTGTTACAGAACCATTTGTTTCAAAACGCAACTGATCAGTAGTGATATTATGCGCTTCTATTTTACCTGCACCATTTAATGTAACACCATCAAAATCTGGCGATGTGGCTGTTATTTCAATCATATTCTGTGATGAATAACAATTATCATCCAATGTGGTTATATTCAAGCTCCCCTGGCTAATAGTTGTGCTAATTATGGGTAAAATATTTGAATCACCAAATAAATCCACCTGAGAAGCACTGGTTTGCGAAAAACTGATGTTAAATGCTCCATTTGCATTAATGTGACTGAAATCACCAACATCCCGCGTCTCCTGCTTCAAGTCACCATTACCAACAATACAATCTTCATCATTATCCTTCTTACACCCTGAGAAGTATATGATGAATGCAAAAAATGCCACGAATAATGCTGAATTTTTCATAGTTACTTATCTAAATTATTAAAAACTTTTATAAATCCTTGCCTGTGAAATACCTGGTGCCTGAATATTAAGGTCCATGAAATAACCAAATGCTGTTTGTGCACATGCATAGTCCGCATGTTTCATCCGGGCCTCTACCCTGTCGAATAATTCCTTTGTATAATTCGGCTCAGCTTTCGTTTCTGCGAGATGGGCAAAAGAATGCAACAACACTGATTTGGTATCATTCTTTTTGGCTGCCCATTTCAGGTTTTTTACCATTTTTGTTTCAACTGATTTGATATCCGATTCATCTGTTTCTTCGGCATGAATAAAAGCTACTAAAGTTTTCTCAAATGCAGCACCGTTATGAATTTCCTCAAACTCATCCAATGTTTTGACAGTCGGCTGGTACTCGAATTTGTCGCAATATATCATCAATAATTTCAACGTGTTTTTTTGTTTCGAAGTTATAAATAATAAGTTAATTTTGATCTTCTTATTAACAAGTTTTCGAAAAGCATAATAAATTCCTGATCACATTGAATAACCTACTTCAAAAAGCATACGATCCTGATCTTTTCAGAAAAGAAGGCCATGAACTGGTTGAACAATTGGCCACTTATCTTGAAAATTCCATAAACGGAACAACCAAAAAGGTAATCGACTGGAAGCAACCGGATGATTTGTATGATCAATGGAAAGATTATTTGCAAAAAGACGTTTCCTCCCAGCAGTTTTTTTCCGATTTGATCGATCAGTCCATTCAATTGCATAACCCCCGCTATATGGGTCACCAGGTAGCCGTTCCGCTGCCGGTTACAGCACTTGCCAGCATGGTGGGCGCTCTCCTCAATAACGGTATGGCCATTTACGAAATGGGTCCGGTAGCAAGTGTACTTGAAAAATGGATTGTTTCACATTTTGCAGAACTTATTGGGAACAAAGATGGAGACGGATTTTTAACCTCAGGAGGCACACTGGCCACTTTAACAGCGCTCTTAAGCGCCCGACAAGCTATTTTGAAAAATGACGTCTGGGAAAATGGCATGGAGGGTCGACTGGCTATCATGGTTTCCGAACAGGCCCACTACTCGGTTGATAAAGCAGCAAGGATCATGGGACTTGGTGCAAGAGGAATCATAAAAATACCGGTTGATGCAGCATATAAAATGCAAACGGATCAATTGGAACCCTTATTCCAGAAAGCGGAAAATGATGGACTGAAGGTAATCGCGGTAGTGGCAAATGGCTGTTCCACTTCTACAGGCACTTATGATGACCTGAATGCCATATCGAAATTCTGTGATTCAAAAAATATTTGGTTCCACCTGGATGCAGCACATGGTGGTGGTGCTATTTATTCGCCGAAGTATAAAAATTTATTAAATGATATTGAAAAGGCTGATTCTGTAATTATCGACTTGCATAAAATGCTGATGGGCCCTGCGTTAAGCACACTTGTCCTTTTTAAGAACAGCGATGATTCATATAAAACTTTTAGCCAGAAAGCTCAGTACCTATGGGAAAATGAACAGGACAAGGAATGGTATAATTATGCCAAAAGAACGCTGGAGTGTACCAAACTTATGATGAGCGTCAGATTCTATGCGATCATTCAGGCGTATGGTACTGAAATATTTAATGAATATGTTACGCGGCAATATGACCTGGCCAGGGAATTCGCTGGGATGATTGAAGATCATCGTGATTTTGAGCTGGCGGCACAACCCATGTCGAACATTGTTTGTTTCAGGTTTGATCCAAAGAATGAACTTGATTTAAATAAACTGAATAACAGGATTAGAAAGAAAAGCCTGGAAAAAGGCGAATTCTATATCGTTCAAACTGAATTGAATGGCGATACCTTTTTAAGAGTTACGCTGATGAACCCGTTTACAGAAACAACGCATTTGCAGTTGTTGTTAAAAGAATTAATTGATATTGCCGATAGTATTGAATAACCCGAATAAAATATTAAACACACAATTACTTTATTTTAAACATCGTAACATGAAATTATTATTACCCCTATTGATGCTGGCTTTCAGCTTGTCCGGATTTTCACAAACAGACCCGGTTGTTGAAAAAATTATTGAAATCGGAAAAACCGACAACCAAACTATGGAACACCTGGATATCTTGTGTAATCGATTTGGTGGGAGGCCTATCGGTTCCGATGCCTATGAAAATGCTGCAGAATGGGCTGCATCCAAATTCGAAGAATGGGGAATGGAAGTTGACATGGATTTAGCTGGTGAATTACCAGTCGGGTTTAATCGTGGTCCGTGGTTCGGCAGGATGTTAAGTGTTGATGGAATGCATCTGCATTTTGCCACCCCTTCCTATACTTCAGGAACAAAAGGTGTTCAAAGGGGCCATGTTTTGATAGAACCAACAACACAAAAAGAATTCGACAGAATGAAAGGGCGCCTTAAAGGTGCCTGGGTGCTGATAGGAGGTAAAAATAACGGCTTTCCCATTGATATTTCTTTCAAAGCAGATATGAAACGTGATTCTATCATAAAGGTTAATGAAGAAATTGCAAAGCAAAATGCTGAAATCAGACGTGAAAACAGGGAAATTAGTGAACCGGAAAATAAAAAGGAAGAAATTCCATATATCGAAGAACCAGCCCTGTTTTACAGCCAGATGCGTGAGGCCGGGATTCTGGGTATTATTCAATCATCTTCAGTACCCATTCGGGTAATGTATGACAGGAAGAACCTGATGAATATGACATTTGACAACCTGCCCACCGTACCTGATATTAAACTGGACGAACATCAATATGAGATTATCGAACAAATGGCCAAAGAAAGACGCTATTTTGAACTGGAGTTCGACATAAGAAACCACTTTAAAATGGGCCCAATAAAGTATTACAATGTGATCGGTATTATACCGGGTACTGAATTCCCTGATGAAATTGTAATCGTTGGAGGCCACCTGGATTCATATGATGTTGCTACCGGTGGTGTTGATGATGGTTCAGGCGCTACCCCATCTATGGAAGCTGCGCGTCTCATAATGAAAGCCGGAGGCAAACCGAAAAGGACTATCCTGGTCTGTTTGTGGGCCGGTGAAGAATTCGGTTTACTGGGATCTACCAACTGGATTGAAAGAAACGAAGATAAACTGGACAAGATTTCCAATATGTTTAACCGGGATGGCGGACCAACAGTACCTGCCACCATGGAAGTATCAGAAGCCATGTGGGATGATATGCAAATGATTTGCGAACCCGTTAATAGCATTAATCCTGACTTTCCACTGAAATTGGTAAAAAGAGAGCCCAGGGAACGGCCCAAAAAACCCTGGGGAACTGACAGTGGACCCTTCGCTGTAAAAGGTGTTCCAACGCTGGGATTCTGGAATGAGGACCCGAAAGGCTATAATTTCAGCTACAGGGAAATATGGCATACAGAAAGAGATCTATACAATAAGAGCATTCCCGAATACCAGGAGCAAGCAGCCATTGTAACTGCGGTTGTCGTATACGGTGTGGCAAATCTTGACCACCTCCTATCACGAGATGGCTATTATATTGAGCCTCAAATTGAAACCAAAGATCAAGAGGAAAAAGATTAAATGATAGTAAGCCAGTTATTCTGATGTAAACAGCGTCAATTGATTTTAATTCTGAAACATTTTCTGAGGGTATAAGCCCTATAAATTCTCAAATTATGTACTACCTTTGATGGCCGGGTTTCAAACAATCAATTGATGACAAATACACCACTTGCCGAACAACTTCGCCCTCAATCGCTTTCCGAATATATCGGACAGGAGCATCTTGTAGGTGAGGGTGCTATTTTAAGGCGCAGCATCGAATCGGGCAACATTCCCTCCATGATCCTTTGGGGACCACCGGGTGTTGGAAAAACTACCCTGGCACATATTATCTCACAAACCCTTGATCGTGAATTCTATACACTGAGCGCGGTAAGTTCGGGTGTTAAAGATGTTCGGAATGTTATTCATAATGCTTCCATGTTCGGCGGATCAGCTATACTTTTTATTGATGAGATCCACCGGTTCAGCAAATCGCAGCAGGATTCGCTGTTGGGCGCTGTCGAAAAAGGAACCATCACGTTAATAGGTGCCACCACTGAGAATCCTTCCTTTGAAGTGATCTCTCCCCTACTCTCAAGATGCCAGGTATATATACTCAAACCCTTAACTGTAGAACATCTTAACAAATTGTTGGTTTCGGGGATCGAATTACTCGAAAAAACATTTGATATTCAAATCAAAGCCAAAGAAACGGAAGCACTGTTCAGGATTTCAGGAGGCGATGCCAGAAAACTCCTCAATGCGCTGGAGCTTTTTGTTTACCAGGAAAAGATCCATAAGAAAAAGATCGTCATTGAAAACGAATCATTATTAAAGACCATCCAGGAAAATATTGCCATTTATGACAAGAAGGGTGAAATGCATTACGACATCATATCGGCATTCATCAAATCTCTTCGTGGCAGTGACCCCAATGCGGCTGTCTATTGGCTGGCGCGCATGGTTGAATCAGGAGAAGACCCTAAGTTCATCGCAAGACGGATGCTTATTCTGGCTTCGGAAGATATTGGCAATGCCAATCCAAATGCTTTGTTACTAGCCAACACCTGTTTCGATGCCATCAGCAAAATCGGCTGGCCCGAAAGTAGAATAATTTTATCTCAAACAGCCATTTACCTGGCCAATTCGCCTAAAAGCAATTCATCCTATACAGCAATTAATGATGCACAGGCTTTAGTACAAAAAACAGGAAACCTACCTGTTCCATTACATCTTCGGAATGCGCCTACAAAACTGATGAAAGACATCGGTTATGGAAAAGAATATAAATATGCGCATCAATACGAAAATAACTTTGTGGATCAGGAATTTCTACCCGACAGAATAAAGGGTACTACATTGTATGAGCCGGGAGAAAATCCAAGAGAGCAGGAAACCCGCAAGGGACTTAAACAAAAATGGACCAATAAATACAAATACTAATGGCAGATGTGGGAATAATGAATAAAATGGTGGTGGTTCGTGAAGCGGAGCATGGCGTTTACCTGACAGATGAAACCGATACGGATGTGTTGTTACCCATAGCCGCAGTACCGGAAGGCTGTAAAATTGATGATGAAATTGATGTGTTTGTCTATCGAGATTCGGAGGACAGAATTATAGCCACGACATTGGAACCCTATGCCATGGTAGGCGATTTCGCTTACCTGAAAGTTGTAAGTGTCAGTAAAGTAGGCGCCTTTCTCGACTGGGGTTTGCTTAAGGATTTGATGGTGCCATTCAAAGAACAAAAGCACCGTATGAATGAAGGACAATCATACGTGGTTTATGTATACCTGGATGAAAATACCGACCGGGTGGTTGCTTCTTCGAAACTCCATAAATTTTTAAATGACACGCCTGCTACATATAAAGAAGGTGAAGAAGTTGACCTCGTTATCTTCGCTAAAAACGACCTGGGATACGAAGCTATCATCAATTTAATGCACACAGGAATGATCTACGAAAACGAGGTATTTCAAGCATTGCATATTGGGGAGCAGGTAAATGGTTATATCAAAAAAATACGCGAAGATGGCAAGATAGATCTGGCACTGCAAAAAACCGGTTATAAAAATATGGGACCCAACGTGGAATTGATCCTTGAATATTTAAAAGAACACGATGGCATAATGAATATTACAGATAAGAGCCAGGCGGAACTGATCTATGCCACCTTTGGCATCAGTAAAAAGAATTTTAAAAAGGCCATTGGTTCACTATACAAACAAAAAATTATCAGCATTGGAGACGATGTCATAAAACTTAATTAATACCTTAACGATATGAATACAGCAGTTGATAAAATACTTGATCATTCGAGAGAATATGCTAAAGAATTATTGATTGACACCGGGGAACTCTACCCATTCGGCGCTTATATCGGTTTGGAAGGAAATGTGCATCCGGTAGAATATGAATATGATAAAAAGAACATGCCGACAGTAGGTGTGGTTATTGAAGCGCTCTCAAAATATTGTGAGACTGAAATGAAAGAAGGAAAAATACTGGCTTACGGATTAACCTATGAAGCCAGCGTACAACTTGAAACAGATGCTGATTTTGTGGACACCTTTGTGATCGATATAGTAACCAAGACTGATAAGGATATACCGCTATATTATTATCCGTACAGTATTTCAGCAAATAAAACAGTGAAATTCGATGATCCTTTTGCGGTAAAAAGATAATTACACATTCCGATAAGACCAAACCATCAATCCGATAGCGGCTATTAAACAGGCTATTGTTAGGGTGAATGTGAACGTAAACCCAAACATTTCGTAAAAAATCACCCCAAACAATGGGGCTACCAACGCCCGGGCACCTGTTAAAGAAAGATGCAACGATTGATAGGTTCCTGCTTCCTCGGGCTGGCAAAAATAGGAGGATCCGATATTCCATAATAACACCATTGTCGCTGCAAACACACCGTGAAAGAGTATGTAAAAGATCAGGGTGTAATAAATAGTGATGTCGTAAGTTTCAAAAGAAAATGGCAAATAGGTGGTCATCATCAAAAAGAAAATATAGAGGGCCATGGATGAATAGGTAAACACGGCAAATTTCCTTGGATCAATTTCTCCCAGAAGTTTACCAAAAAAAGGCAACAATATGATGGCCAGTATATTATAAGCATTCCTGTAAAAAGCCACACTGGCATAATTTAAATCCAGCTGCTCGTAAAAATAAATAGTAATCACCGTTACTGACATCATGAATGATATACCATACAACATAAACCCCATTTCAAAATGCCTATATGGAATATTAGATACCAATATATCTTTCATTTCAAGTATTGACTTCTTTACCGACTGAAAAATGGATAGCTTGTATTCCGTTTTTTCATTCGCAGGATATTTTATTTCGGAAAGAATAAAAACTGAAATAACACCCAGCAAACCAATTACCGGAATGATATATCGAAATGCATAATTATCAAAATCAAGCAAATAACCATAAGCAAACGTGACTATCAACATCACAATTTTATTGGTGGAAGTAGCATAGCTGTACAACCTCCCGAAATTTTGATGACGGTAATTGGTTTTAAGCAAAAAGTTGATGTTGGGGTAGATCACAATGTTCCCTGAAAAGTACACCAGGAATATGCCAAGGAAAATATAATGATAATAATGGTTTGCATCAATTGTTTGCGCATTGTCAGGGAAAAAAAGCAATAATAAAAGCGGCAAACGGGTTAAAAGTGCTGTAACCCTGAGCATCATTTTCCTATTTTTTATTCTCTTAATAAACTCATTAATAAAAACCAGGAAAAGAAACAGCAACATGCTGAATTGGAACAGAAAACTCAGCTGGTAGTTGCTGCCGTGCAAACTTTTTATAAAAACAAACTCGTTTAGCGCCAGCACACCCAAGATAATTCCCTCGATTGCCATGTAGAAACCATGTAACCTGAATGTAGTTTTTTCTGTTTCGTTCAATCCCATGCCTGGCAGCTTTGAATTTCTCAGCGCAAAAATAAGCCCAATTAATTCAACTCAATAATTTTTTCTTTATCAAGAAAGATATTTTAATATTGCAGTATGAATCTACTACTCACTTCTATTTTTATTGTTTTCGTTTTTATCATCGGTATACTGCCGTTCAGGGTGCTTTACATCTTTTCTGACCTGATGTATTTTGTTCTTTTATATGTAATGCGCTACCGGAAATCGGTAGTCCGAAAAAATCTTGAAGGCTGTTTTCCTGGAAAAAGCAAAAAAGAAATTGATAAGCTTATTAAGTTAAGCTATAAAAATCTTACAGATGTTATTGTAGAAGGCTTTAAAGCTTTTACAATGTCTGACCGGCAAATAAGAGAGCGGCACAAAGTGCTAAATCCTGAAATACTTAATGAACTAGTAAACACAAAAGAAGGTGTAATTGCCACGCCTTGTCATTATGGTAACTGGGAATGGGGAAGTATGTCGCCGAGTTTATATTTTAAGCATAAGATCATCGTTTTTTATAAACCACTAAGCAATCCTTATATCAATCGTTTTGTGAATAAAAACAGGTCGCGGACCGGAGGTATTTTAACATCTATTTACAAAACATCTGAAACATTTAAGGAATTAACAGATCAGAAAGTTATCTATATAATGGCCGCCGACCAAAGTCCATCAAATGCAAAAAGGGCGATTTGGGTTGATTTCCTGGGTAGGGAAACCGCTTTCTTGCATGGTCCTGAAATATATGCAAAGAAATATAATTACCCGGTTGTTTTTACTGATATTAAGCGTGTTAAAAGAGGATTTTATGAACTAACATTGTCTATAATTGCCGATCATTCTTCCAAAACCACTGAAGGAGAAATCACCAGTCTTTATGCTAAAAAACTGGAAACCGCCATAATAAATAAACCGGAAGACTATTTATGGTCGCATAAAAGGTGGAAACATCAAAAATAGCTTGATATTTTAAATAATATTATTGTATTTTTGCACTCCATTTTGGACCCGTAGCATAATTGGATACTTGCCTGCCGGTTTACCAGCCGAAGGATGGCAGGCAGGGTGCAAATAAGGGTTAAACAATGAAGTATTTTGTTTACGTTCTTAAAAGTCATGTTGATAGTAGACTATATAAAGGCATGACAAATAATATTGAAAGAAGGATTTATGAGCACAATATAGGTAAACATAAATCTACACGGCCTTTTAAACCTTGGAAATTAGTCTATCAGGAATCATTTGATCCAAGGGGTGAAGCCAGAAGAAGGGAGAAATATTTAAAGTCAGGAATAGGCCGTGAGTTTTTAAAAGAGAAATTGGACCCGTAGCATAATTGGATAGTGCACCTGACTACGGATCAGGAGGTTAGGGGTTCGAATCCCTTCGGGTTCACTTGAATATTAGCCACTTACATTATATGATAAAGTAAGTGGCTTTTTTATTTGCATACATTTTACATAGTATCTTCCCAATTTCAAATAAAAGCTACATTCCAAATTATTATCTTTACTTTGAATTACTGTTCAGGTTAAATAGTCTGAAAATATATACACAAAATAGAATATTTAAGCAACTCATAATTCATTGACTTGCAACAATTATATAAAAAGCAATTGCATAATCATGTTTGTGGCATTTCTATTTCTTTTAACTGGAAATAATTATGCGCAGGACCAGTCGAATAATTCGGTTAACAACCAAATTTGGATTGATTTTAACCCATCATACAAAATTTCAGATAGATTAGAATATAACGGAACTATAGGTACGAAGGATGTCTATCCACATTCATGGTATAAAATTTACACCAAATCGGACATCTCCCTTAACCTTCCTAAATTTATATTTAAAAAATTGAGTTCTAGTGAAAAGGTTTATGCTGGCATACAGATGTATTATATTTTTTATTCTGAGCAACCAAATGTTTTTGAGTTATCACCTTATCAGGGCTATTCCCTTAAACTACCCAATCGTGAGCATCTAATTCTACAACATAAATTAGAATTGATGGAAAGGTTTCAATGGGCCTTACCAGTATGGTCTTATTCATTTGGTTTAAAGTTAAGTTATGAAGGCATTATCACCTGGAAGCTTTATGGTAATATATGGAAATTAGCGAAGGGAATCGATCTATCGTGTAGTTTCAAATTTTGGTGGAACCTCATTGCATCAAATGTTTATAATAATGTTGTCAGGATAGCACCTGGAATAGGTTATACAATCAATGAAAAATGGAAAACAGCGTTCTTAGTTGGCTGGGATTATACGCGGGATGCATCAATTGACAGTTTCAATAACAACAGCATGATTTACCGTTTCAGGCTGTATTACAAAATACCACAGAAGAATGATAAACTTTAAAATTCCCTGTTACTATTTCCGTGAAATTTAAAAGAAAATATTAATTCGTAAAATTCGGCCACCTTTCCAAAGTAATAAGTAACAGTTGTATCAACTTTGTATGAGTATAGTTAATACATCATTTAATATTCATAAATTATTAAAACCAAAGGATAAATTTCAATTTCTTAACATGGGTTTTATAATTCTAATTACTTTTGTGCGACAATAAAAAATTCAGTTTATGAAAAGTAAAAAACCAATTTTCGT
>PKSW01000030.1 GCA_002869465.1 Marinilabiliales bacterium | reverse complement strand
CAGCCATGAACAACATATTATTTTAAATGTTTCAACCGGTGACTATTGCGGTGACATTCCACTAAAAAAAGACGCGGTAATGAAAGTGAAATGGATCAAGGTGTTTGAGATGCCTTAATATAATGCCTGACAATAGGATATTCTAAACAGGTTGAAAGATGGTTTTATATATAAGACTTTCTACTTCAAAAAGAATTCTTTGATAATTTTGGATAAGGCTTTTTGAAAAGCTATCATCAATCAGACCAATTTCAGCAATAGAAACCGTAATTAATTCAATATTCTTAGGTAATTCAATCTCTATTTTTTTGCCATATGCTATGGCTTGTTTAAGTGAAATATCATGATAATTTTTTATGTGTAGAGTTGGTTTGTATTCATTCAGTAAAAATTTATTTACATTGCCCACTATCACATCCTCAACAGTATCTATCATGATTAGTTTTTCATAGCCTGCGATATCATGAATTACATCCAGGCTGAAAGTTAAATAAGTATTAAAGTCTGACAGATGATCCCACTTTTTTTTCAAATCCAGAACCAATTGAATTGCTAATCCTTCGTCGGAAAGAATATCACTTCCAAAACCAAGAATGAGTATATCTTTTAATGGCACTTTTTAATTAGTTAATTTTTAGTTCGCAAGATTCTCCTGACAATTTCTCCATCTTTATTCCTGATATTTAACACCATGGGCATTTCTCCGGGCAGGTTATGTGTAGCACAGGAGAAGCATGGATCGTATGCTCTGAATGCCATTTCGATCATATTTAGTATACCTTCATTCACTTCCACCCCTTCTTTTATAAAACCTTGTGCAGCTTTTTTCAATGACATGCAGATTGCAGCATTGTTATTGGTGGTTCCGACAATTATATTCGCTTTTGTAACAATACCCCTTTCGTCAGTCCAATAGTGATGAGTTAATGTACCTCTTTGTGCTTCTACAATCCCCACACCTTCTCCAACAATACCTTTGACATCAGCTCGTAATTCTTTGCCTGTAATATCGGTATCCTGCGCAAGTTCAAGGGCCCTTTCGGCAGCATATAGCAACTCTATTAATCTTGCCCAGTGCATAGCCAACGTATGGTGTACTGGTTTACAATCAAGCACATCATACATTCTGATATACTCTTTATTAGCTAATGGGGTTGCCATACCAACAGCTGCATTCAACCTTGATAATGGTGTTGCCGTATACACGCCAGAATATTCACCATCAATAAATCCTTTCCATCCCTTTTTCTTTAAATAAGGAAATTTCAGATAGCTCCATTTTTCAACATGCTCTGCAATATAATCCTGATATTCTTCTGGTGAATATAAACAATGTTCAAGACCAAGCGTATTTACAACCCTGACCTTTCCATCGTAAAAATTCACCCGGTTCTTTTTGTCCACAAGCCCCATTGAATGTAATTTCATATAATAAGGGCCGTTCAATATTAGGTCGAGATATTTCTCATTATTTAAAACAACATCTTCAAATATTTTTAAAGAAAACTTAGCGAATTCGATAAATCCTTCGGCTTTCTTTTCAATATCACCTCTTTCTTCTTCGGTTAATCCTTTTCGCACACCTCCGGGTACATTCATCACCACATGCGTCTGATGCCCTCCAAGCAATGCCTGTATTTCCTGGGCAAGTCTCCTTTGTTTGATTACTTCTGTTCCTACCTCTTTGCCAACCACATCAATCACACCAAGAATATTGCGTTTGGAGGGATCAGCATCAGGTCCAACAACGAAATCGGGGGCCGCCAATGCATAAAAATGCGCGATATGGCTATGCACAAAATGGGCCATATAAAACAATTCACGTAATTTTTTTGCTGTTGGAGGTGGTTCAACACCAAATACAGCATCGACTGCTTTTCCTGAACCCATATGATGACATCCTGGACATACCCCACATATCTTTGTTACTATCGAAGGTAATTCCTCTACCGGCCGACCTTCACAAAACTTTTCGAACCCTCGTAATTCAGGTACCTGGAAGTAAACATTTTCTACTCCACCTGCATCATCTAAAAAAATTTCAATCTTTCCGTGTCCTTCCAAGCGGGTGATAGGATCTATGGTTATCTGTTTCATTTGATTGCTATTTCAACGTTTTTATGTAATCTTAACTTCTACGTTATTCTCAACAATTTTCTTCCTAAACAATGCTGCGGGAACACTCACCCTGTAGAAGGTTCCAGCCGGATCTTCAATGGAATCAATAATTTCCAGAATCTCATCAGGATCATTGGAATCAATCGCAGTGGCAATAGCCGACATCATTTTGGCCCCGGGATCAATAATGTCCGGCGTTGGACCATAACAACCACGGCAGGGAGCATTACCTTTGATGCAACGGTATCCGCATCCCGCCCTGGTAGCAGGCCCTAAACAAATCAATCCCTGTTCTATAAAACAGGTTTCACCATCGTCGATAACTTCCCAGGGACGAAGAAACTTTTTTACTTGTTTTTTGTCTGATTTCTTTCTTTCACATTCATCGCATAGCGGTTTCATTTGCGCACCGATTACGGAACCTTTTGGTGGGAGCTCAGATCCTGAAACAATGGCTGTAAACACCTCCAATAAACGATCAGAAGTAGGTGGACATCCCGGTATGTAAAAATCTACATCGGTTACCTGGTTTAATGCCCTTACATCATTATAAAACTCGGGTAATTCCAAGATTCCTTCTTTCACTTCAGTTTTAGTCTGCGGAAATATTTGTTCCGAGTTCATAGTGGATTCACTTTCCAAATAAACCCTGTTAAAAAGTTCTTTTTTATCGCTTAAATTGGCCAGTCCAGGAATTCCACCCAGATGCGCACATGAGCCATAAGCAACCAGTATTTTTGATTTCTGTCGCAGCAAATGAGCCATATGTTCGTTCTCACTATTTCGAACCGCACCATTAAATAAAGTGATATCAATAAAATCGTCTTCCATTGCTTCGACATCCTTGTATTTGGTGTCCAATGCAATTGGCCAAAATACCAGGTCAGCTGCCGCTACTATGTCATACAGGTGCTCGTGAACATCCAAAACAGACACACAACAACCTCCGCAGGCAGCGCCCCAATAAATGGCCAATTTGAGTTTAGACTTGTTATTTTTTGTTGCATCCATAGTCATCTATTTTATAATTTATGTCCATTCCTCCATGGTCTTCCTTACTTTAGATTTTCCTATTTCTTTAATTTTATTACTAAAGTTATTCACTAACTCAGCAAATTCTTTTCCTTCACTGGCACTAATCCACTCAAGTCTTATCCGGTCTTTATCCATACCTAATTGACTTACATATTTCTGTAAAAGGTGAAACCTCCGCAGGCATTTATAATTGCCTTCATGGTAATGGCAATCACCGGGATGACAACCACAAATCAGCACACCATCAGCGCCTTCTCGAAAAGCTTTTAAAACGAACGTTGGCCCAATGCGTCCTGAACACATCACCCGGATCACCCTGATATTCGAATTATATTTCATCCTTGAGGTTCCTGCCAAATCTGCTCCTGTGTATGAACACCAGTTGCACAGAAACGCGACTATTGTTGGATCTTTACTCATTTGAATCTATATTTAAATCAATTAATTTGTTTCTAATTCTTCAAGTTCATGAACTTTTGCCATAAGTCCTTCAATTTGAGAAAGGATCTGTTCATCCGTAAAATGCTTGGTTGATATGGCGCCACTCGGACAAGCAGTAGCACATGTGCCGCAACCTTTACACAGCACTTCGTTTACAACAGACACATCATTTGCTGCGTCAAAACTATTTGCACCATAAGGACAAACTGAAATACAAAACTGGCAACCACAACAGATGTCGGCATTTATTTCCGCAGTGGTCACTTCTACCTCTACTGTTCCTCTTAATATAGTTGCCAGTATTCTTGCCACTGCTGCTTTGGCCTGTGAAACAGAATCGGGAATATCTTTGGGAGCCTGGCAACTGCCAACAACATATACCCCGTCGGTTGTTGTAGCCACCGGATCTAATTTTGGATGTTTTTCTATGAAAAAACCATTACTATCCATACTGATACCTGAAAGATGCGATACTGACTTTGCATTTTCATGTGCTTCCATTCCAACCATTAGAATAACCAAATCAGCTGGCACCTGAATTTCTTCTCCTGATAGAAGCTCCTTAAATTCAATGACAACACCATTTCCCCTTTCATCTTCTTTTATCAATGGTAATTCAGCCCTTTGATCGAACATTAAAAACATAATCCCTTTTCGTGATGTACTGGTATATAATTCTTCACACCCCCTGCCAAATGTTCTCATATCGGCATACATTTCGAATATATTTGCATCAGGCAATAAATTGCGCAACTGGTTGGCATATTTAAGCGCGGACATACAGCATGTTCTTGAGCAATAATTGTTATAATTTTCATTTCTACTTCCAGCACAATGAATAATCGCAATATTTTCGGGAACTATGCCTTTTTTATTAACAACTACTCCTTGTTTAACCAATAGTTCGAATTCAATGGATGTGATTACTTCACTATATTTCCAGTACCCGTAATTCTTAAGTTTACCTGCATCAAAAGATTTAAGTCCGGTTGCGACAATTGTGTTTCCAAACTCTATAGAATATTCTTTTTCATCAGTAGTTTTGACAATACCATTAAAGTTTCCGATAAAACCATGTATTTCTTGCACTTCAGCATTAAGTATAACCTGTATATGCTCCGATTTTTCCACTCTTTTTATTAAGTTCGAAATATCATTGACAACATCATTCAGATACGGGAATGATAACTTCAATTTTGCAGCAGTACCGCCTAACTGATCACTTTTCTCAATTAAAAACGACTTTTTACCTGCTTCTGATAGCTCCAATGCAGCTGACATCCCCGCCACACCGCCTCCAATTATCAAAGTGTTGGGGTGTACATTTACAATTCGCTTTTTTAAAGGTTTATGGTGTATAACCCTCCTGATAGCTGCCGCAACTAAAGATTTTGCTTTCCGTGTGGCTTCAATCCTGTCAGTATGCACCCATGAGTCCTGTTCACTGATATTGGCCATTTGTAACATATATGGATTGAGCCCGGCATTTTCCAGTGCATTTCTGAAAGTAATTTCATGTATTCTTGGTGAACAAGCGGCTACAACAATCCTGTCCAGGTTGTATTTTTTGATATCTTTAATGATCATATCCTGCCCGGGATCCGAGCACATATATTTATAATTTTTGGCCAAAACAACCCCCGGTAGCTTTTCCATTTCTTTCGACACATCCTTCACATCCACCATCATGGCAATGTTTGTACCGCACCAACAAACATAAACACCGATTCTTTTTTCTTCCATTTTATATATTTTTAATTTTTGCCTTTTATGATATAGCCGGAGCCAATTTCCTAACCGACTTTTCTTTGAGAGTTGCTAATTTTAATTTAGAAAAATATATTGCAAATGGCCTGTATGCCAGATGCGACCATTTTGAAAATGGCACCTCAATTACGATCATGGGAACTAAAACAGCCAGATGTATGATATAAGTATAATAGGTAGCTTCCACCATACCTGCTAGTCTGAAAATATGGAGTATTATTCCCGTTAGGGTTGTAAGTGCCAGCATGATGATGAAAATCCAGTCCGAAGCATGGGAAAACTTCATTGTTATCGGATTTTTGCGTAATCGCTGAAAAATGACAATACCCAGAAAGAATAAGATCCCAAATGTAGCATAGTATCCGAGTAACCGTTGCCAGTGCCAAACAGGAACCACTTCCTCTATCTGGAAGTATGGTAGAAATACTACAACAATAATGAACATGATGGTATAACCTGTCATTAAGAGTAAATGGCCCAACCAGTAACTTCTTTTTTCGCATTTTGAAAAACTGGCCTGGGTAACGAAGTTGTATATTAGTTGCCAAAATTCTTTGAAATAAGCACTTAACGGTATCTTCACTGTCTTGTCAGCGATGATCGTCTTATAATACATATTAAAAATGTTGGTTATGAGCAGTCCGCCCACTATAACTGCCATCAGCCAATCGCCATATTCAATTAATGTAACAAAGCGGTCAGGGCTCACTCCTGCAACAAGACTATTGATCATTACCCCACCGGATTCATTGACCATTAAAGCAGCATCCGGCCGTAATGGCAGGAAAACCAGGAATGAAACAATTACCAACAATGCTATTATTGCAATGGCAGCATATTCCCATACTGCAGATGTGTAGAATTTCTTTGATAAGCCAGTCCAATCATAACGAGTTGTCAGGTAGCGTCTTAAGGCCATCATCAATTCACCCGGATTGGCATCTCTGGGGCAGGTTTCGGAACAATCGCCGCAATAGTAACACAACCAGGGTTCAATTGATGTTTCTAATTTTTTTTCAAGACCCATTTGTAATGTCCTGATGCTATTTCTCGGAAATAGAAAACCATCTTCCGACAAGGGGCAAATAGCAGTACAATTTCCACAATGAAAACATTCATTCCAATTTCCTTTGCCATATTTCTGTAGTTCTTTTTCGAAATCTGGATTTACTCTGGTATTCATGGTCAAACCTCCCATTTTATATGAATTCTACTTCTTTCAAACTTTCAATACTTTGCAAAACCCTCGCAGCTGCTGCAGAAGCCTGCGCAACTGTATCGGGAATATCTTTAGGTCCCTGGCAAACCCCGGCAATAGTTACGCCTTGCCGTGCAGTACCCACAGGATCAAGCAAACTATCTAATTCTTTATACCATCCATTTGCATCAATTTCGACCCCGATCATTTCTGATAGCTGTTTCACACCATCTGAAGGCTCCAATCCAACGGCCAATATCACCATATCTGCTAGCTGTTCAATTATCCTGTTGTTAAGTATATCTTCAGACCTCAACTTTAGAGACCCCTTGATTTCCTCTATTTTTGCTGTTTTACCGCGAATCATATGCACACCTTCTTTTTTAATCCGTTGGTAAAATTCCTCGTATCCTTTTCCGAAGGCTCGCATATCAATAAAATATTCATAAACTGCTGTTGCCGGGAGTTTTTCTTTAACAAGGTGTGCCAGTTTGAGAGAATACATGCAGCAAACTTTAGAGCAATAGGCGTTGCAATTCTCATCCCGGCTGCCTACACAGTGAATAATGGCTACACTGTCAGGGGCTCCTCCATCAGGTTTAAATACCCAATTTCCCTTTTTATCCTTCGTTCTGAAAGTTATTTTTCCTTCCGTCGGTCCGCCTGCGTTGATGAGTCTCTCCAACTCCAGTGAGGTCAGAACATTGGGAAATTTTCCATAACCAAACCGTGCTACTTTTTTCGCATCGAAAATTTTAAAACCCGTTGCAATCACGATATTTCCTACTTCAATATTCAGTTCTTCATCCATTGCATGTAAATCGATGCAATCATTTACAGGACAAAACTTAACACAAACCCCGCATTTCTTACCATCTGTTTGCATATAGAGGCAACTTTCCGGATCAATGAGGTATTTATTTGGAACTGCTTGAGGAAAGGGAATATAAATGGCTTTTCTAAGCGCAGTTCCTGAATCAAATTCGCTGGGTGCTTTACCAGGACATTTGGCGGCGCATGAGCCACAACCAATGCAAAGTTGTTGATCTACGAACCGGGCTTTTTTATGTATTTTGACTTTAAAGGCACCTGGATATCCATTCACTTCAGTTACTTCAGAACAAGTGAGAAGATCAATACGAGAATGCTGTCCAACTTCTACCATTTTAGGGGTAAGAATACAAGCGGCGCAATCAAGTGTAGGAAAGGTTTTATCAAACATGGCCATATGGCCACCAATCGTTCCAGATTTTTCAACCAGGTAAACCTTATATCCTGCATTTGCAATTTCAAGTGAAGCCTGTATACCTGCGATCCCGGCTCCTATCACAAGGGTATCAGGATGTACTTTTTGATGGAATTCGTTTCCATTCTCGGAAGAACTATTCATAAGAACTGTATTTTCTGTGAGAACCAACCGATTATTTGTATTTCCGGATGCATCGATTAATCAACAATAATAAAGCTATCTTAATGCTGATCAAATGATAACTGTCAGTGTAAAATTTGACAATTATCAAGTTTTGAGAAAATCAATGTAATTATCTGTGGGGTAAAATGATGCCCTTGGAAATATTTTTTAATTGTGGCACATCCATAACAAAAATCTTCCGTCCTTCAATAACAATTATTCCCTCATCTTTAAAAGAATGCAATAATCTAACAACGGTTTCAGTAGCTGTTCCAACAATGTTGGCAATATCATCCCTCTTAAGTGTGATGGGGTTTATGCCATTATTACCACAATTACCAAATGAAAATATATTGTGCAGCTCAATAAGTGTTTCAGCCAGTCTCTCTCTTACATTTTTTTGGGCTATGGAAGTCATTTTTTCTTCAGCACGCTGCAGCATCTGGCTCAAAGTATAGAGCATGCAGGTGGTTATAGAGGGGTATTTTGTTTGAAACGATACAAATAATTCTTTTGGGATATAACAAATCGTACTATCTTCAAGTACTGTGGCAGTCGAACTATACGCACAGTTAGATAGAAATGCTCTGATACCCAATAGTTTGCCTGGAAGAACAAATCTTACAATTTGATCTTTACCGTCAGTGCCTGACCTCGACATCTTAACTTTCCCATTAAACAGGCAGTAAACACCTGTTGGTGTTCTGCCGCTGTAAAAAATATTTTGGCCTTTTAAAAAAAAAGTAGTTTCCTTGGTAGCATCTAAAAGCTTTGTATCTTCTTCGTTTAATACGGAAAAACAGGATGTAATTCTGGTCGCACAGTCAGCACAAGAAGGTATTTTAGCAGAGCCAGCAGGCATGGTTAATCAGTTACTTAACAAATGTAACTGAAATATATATAACTGCATTTTAATTATACAAAAAAAAAGCTGATTTTTAACATTTATAAGCGTACACTTAGTGAATATCAACAATTATTTGGGCATTTCTCATCTTATATTGACATTAATTGTTCAAAATACTACTTTTATACAACCTAAAAATTCATACCGATGAACAAGAAGAAAATCTTACTGGTTGATGATGATCTTGATATTATTTCGGCATTTGAAGCTATTCTTAGCAACAAAGGCTATGATGTAATTACTGCTTATAACAAGAAGGATGGTCTCGAAAAATTTAATGCCCGGCTACCTGATCTGGCCATACTTGATGTGATGATGGATGACGAACATGATGGATTTGAAATGTCAAGAGAAATTAAAAAGACACATCCTGATTTACCTATTATCATGTTAACTGGCATTAGCGAAATAACTGGTGTAAATTTCAGGGCTGCCTCCGCGGATCCTGATTGGCTGCCTGCGGATGAATTCCTCGATAAACCGGTAAACCCGGAAGAGTTGGTGGTAATAATCGAAGAATTATTATCCAAAGATACCTTATGAAAATTATTACACGTGACCAGCGACTTTTAGCACGTGCATATTGGCTTGTAAGTCATAGGTGGATAGCCATTGTTGCCCTTGTTGCCCTTACATGGTTAACTGGCAATTTATTTGATGTTGAGTTACAACAAAAGCCACTATATCTATTATCAATTGCGCTTATCATTGAGAATTTACTGACTTTATGGTTACTCAAAGTTATAACCCACCGAAAAAAACAAAATTTATATTCATCGGTTAGATGGGCCATCTATTTTCAGATCATTTTAGATTTGATCATACTAACAGGTATCCTGCATTTTACGGGAGGCATTGTTAATCCATTCTTTTTTATCTACATATTCCACATGGTGATTGCAAGCATTCTATTATCCAGAATTGAAGCGTTTATACTAACCACGCTTGCCCTATCGCTATTTGGTTCACTCGTTTATTTGGAGTACCAGGAAATACTTCCTTATTATTGCCTTTGTGCCGATGAAATCATCAATCATGAGCTATATAAAGACCCGTATTATATTACAAAAACATTCGGTGTATTTGCATTCTCTTCCTATATCCTGGTTTATCTGGCTACATCAATAGGTCATCGTCTTAGAAGTCAGGAGGACAGATTAACTGAAGCAATAATACAACTTAAAAAAAATGATCAGATAAAAAACCAATATGTATTGCACATCACTCACGATATAAATAGTCATTTGTCAGCTATTCAAACAAGTTTATCCGTATTGACAAGTAATGTATTTGGTGAATTGAAGGATAAACAAAATGAATTCTTATACAGGTCGTATAATAGAACACAGGAACTTATAAAGTTTGCTAAAGATTTGCTCCACCTTACGCGTTTAAGGCTCAGCGATGAACTCGATAAACAAATCTTATCACTAGGCAATATCATTGTGGAGGCGATAAATTACCATAACGAACTGGCAGAAGAAAAGGAAATATCATTTGAATTAAACCTTGATGAATCAATCGATAAATATTATGGGAACATGGTATCTTTTGAGAGCATTTTTGAAAATTTGATCAGTAACGCCATTAAATATTCAAATAAAAAAGGAACTGTTTCGATCTATACAAAAGATAAACCAAAGAGCATACTTATTGAAGTTAGCGACCGCGGAATAGGTATCCCCGAAGTTGAATTAAACAACATTT
>PKSW01000163.1 GCA_002869465.1 Marinilabiliales bacterium | reverse complement strand
TTGACATCATTGTTACGACCGGTCCGCCGCATAGCATGCACATGATCGGCTATCATTTGAAAAAGAAATTAAATATCTCATTGTTGGCCGATTTTCGCGATCCCTGGACCAATATTGATTACTTCCAGCAATTGAGATTGGGAAAAAGAGCAGATCGTATGCACCATCAACTTGAACAAGCTGTGCTAACGAAAGCTGATGCAGTTACTGTGGTGAGCCCGGGGATGATCAGGGATTTTAAAGCCAAAGTGGAACGCGATTATTTTTTTATCCCGAATGGTTATGATAAAGCGGATGTAAAAAATAGCACGGGAGTTATAAAATCAACGAAGTTTACCCTGTCGCATATTGGATCACTTACAAAAACCCGCAATCCTGAAAATCTTTGGCGTGCGTTGCAGGAGCTGGTATCTGAAAATAAGCAATTTGAAAAAGATCTGGAAATAAAAAATATCGGTAAAATTGATTTCAGTGCCATTGAATCGCTGAATCGTGCCGGACTGGAAAAATACCTGACCTCCATTAATTATTTGCCCCATAACCAGGTAATTGACGAGCAAAAAAGTGCCTCACTGTTATTGCTTCTTATCAATGATACACCGAACGCAAAGTTAATACTGACCGGGAAGATTTTCGAATACCTGGCAACCGCCACACCCATCATTTGCATCGGACCAGTTGATGGAGATGCGGCGAATATCATCCGGAATAAAAAGTGCGGTGAAGTGTTTGATTTCAATGAGATCAGGTCGCTAAAAAGCCATTTGGAGGAGGCTTATAAGAAATTCAAAAAGAAAAAGCTTATTTCCGATTGTCAGAACACATATGAGTTTGAAAGAAAAAACTTAACAGGAAAAATGGCAGAGGTCCTAGGGCATATTAAGGAGTAATAGAAATGATTCGGTTGACGAAGTTTGCCATATCATAATTAGGATCATTAAATACTTTATAAAGTTCCTTCAGCATCAGGTTTTTGGTTTTGATATTCCTTTTCTTGGCAATTTCTTCTACAAATACATTGGTAGCAATTCTGCCTTCCAATACTACTTTTTCAGAAATGTCGGATGTAAAAAAGCCTTTCCCGATCAGCAGTCCCAATGTCCTGTTCCGGCTGAGGTCATTCAATGCGGTCAGGCTAAAATCGCCAAAACCGCAATATTTGAACATGGTTTCTTCCTTGCCACCAAACCGAGTCATAATAACACGCATCTCGTTGATGGACTTGGTAATAATCAACGATCTGAGGTTGGGCGAATCGAAATGGGCATCCACGATACCCACGATAATGGCATAAACATTCTTCAGGATACTTGCCATTTCCACACCATATACATCACTGGAAAAGTCGAGGTGGATGCTGGTATCCTTAAATATTTCCTCAAATCCTTTAAAATACCGTTCGCGCTTTGATACCAGTGTAAACCCTGTTGGCAGGTTATTGATAATCTCCCGGGCAAACGAAGGCCCTTTCATACTGAAAATAGGATTGTCAATCACCCTTGAGAGGCCTTGCGGAATTGTTTTATGGTCGACGCCAAAGCCTTTAGCCAAATTAACAACCAGCGCATTGGGGTTGAATAACTCTTTGCTTTCGCTCACATAATTTACCACCACATTCGATGGAATTCCGAGAAAAATCACATCGGAAGTTCGTAAAACACCCCTGTCGGAAGTAGCTGTAAGCGAAGGATGTAACCTGACATTGGGAAAATACTTTCGGTTTAAATGGTCTTCGTTAATAGATTTCACCACATCTTCTTCAATCGATAACAAAGTTACATCATAAGCCTCTTTCAGACAGATAACATTACTCATGGAGGTAGTTATTGCCCCGCTGCCCACGAAACATATCTTCAGTTTTTTATCCATAATATTAACGGTGTAATCCTTCTTTTCCAGATTTAAAAACCCCGGCAAAGATATCCATAACCAACCAATGATACGTAATTATTGGGATTTTGTTCGGTTTAATAAGGATGAAATTGTCTCATTGAACTTGCGGTTAATGTCATCGGATATTTTCAAGAAATAAACCGGAACTAAAAAAACGATTGAAATGACTGTAGATCTGACTACAATATCCAGAATATAATTCGATAATTGCGGGATAAGCAGTGAAGCGGTATATGCAGTTAATGAAATGATGATGAGCAAAATAAACTTGTAATCAAATGGCTGAAAATGAAACTTTTTATAAAGAAACAGAAACTTAATAAAATTAAAGATGAATTTTGAGATAAGTGAAGCCAGTGCGGCTCCAACAATACCCAACACGGGAATCAAAAGTAGGTTTGTTACAATAAGCAATATGGCAAATATGAAAAGGAAATAAGAAATGTACCGGTAATACTTCGAGTTGGTGATGATCTGGGGATTTACGCCGAGCGCAATATCCGTAAGGTTGGCCAAACCAATGAAAAGGATCACAAATTTACCGGGCAGATAATCATCTTTAATAATCATAAATATATTGTCGATATTTCCCCAAATGCCTATGAACAATAAAAATCCGAGAACACTTAAACTGATACTGCTTTTCTTGTAAATATTATTGATGGTCTCTAGGTCGTTCGCTTTCCATGCGTCTGCAATAACAACGGATCCTATTTTACCCATAGTTCTCAGCGGTACAAGTATGAGTGTCCCGAAAAAGAATGTAACCGTGTAAATTCCAGCGGCACTTAATCCCATAAAACGTTCCACCATGATCACATCAATATTCAACACCAGCATACCCGAAAAAGTAGTGACCATTCCGAAAAAACTAACATCAATAAGTTGTTTCCGTAATGTTTTATCGATAGACGAAAAATCGGGTTTTAAAAAGAATTGCCCGCTTCTCATTACCGAATAAACTAGAAAGAAAGTAGGCGTAACCAAAGCCACTACGTATAGAATGACCGTTACATGAAAGCTGATCAGGTTTAAAAAATAAGCAACAATTACCAGCAGGATAAGCACCCTTTGAACCACCTCTTTATACACAATTCCTTTAACGGCATTGTACAATACCCGGTAATAAGTATCGAGCAGGTTAAACAGCAGTGTGAAGATAATTAAGGGAACAACATAATAAAAGTATGTCAGGAATAAGGCAGACTTTTCTTGTCCATGTTCCAGGAAATAGGGGCGAAGCATTAAATAAGCCGGAATAACAATCATCAAACCCACAAGAGAAACAATGAGTGCCATCCCCAAATAACCATGATGTTTTTTTTCATTATTTCTGAAAAACGGAAATAACTTAATGGTAGCTGTATTAATGCCGAGGCTGGCAAATTGGGCAAACAATGTAGAATAGGAAACCAATATTCTTAAAAGCCCCACTTCTTCGGTGGAGAATATGCGCGGGTAAAGTATGCCAACCGTTATAAAACCCAGTGCAACTCCTATATAAGAATAGATGGTGCCCGAAATGCTTTGTTTTTGGATGATGCCCAATTTATTATTGGTATATGAGTGAATTAATTGAGTGTAAATTTAAAAAAGAAAGGATTAGATTATAGTTTCATTAATAATTAGGTTAACAGTGCCTTAGTTATCAGAGCCGGTGTTAATTATTGCTGACATTTGTTTCAGAAATTCATTATGGTTTATTTTAAGTGGAATTTTTATTACATAAGTTTCTGCATTAGCAAGTGCTGACAGAAAGTTTTGTTCAATTCTTTTTGTCAAATTCGCGTAGCTAAGCCTTGGATCAGAAGAGGCTATCAAACTGTTGAATTCGTCCCAAAGCATATGCCTATAAAATACCTGGTATTCTGTTTCCAACACCAGTTTGTTAAGTTTAGAAGCCTCTTCTTTTTGTATTTTTCTTTTTTCAATCTGCTTTATGGTTCCATCCTTTACCAATATATAAAAGGCTTTTAATTTCGCTGACTGATTGCTTACCTGGTCATATAGTTCAACTGGATTCACACGGCGTCTCACGATTGCTGGATCTATTGATTTTCGGGTTTGCCAGTGAAATTTATCCATAAATCCCGCCTCGGAAAATATTTTTTTCCTTAAATCTGCATTATTAATCAGATTATAGCCGTAAATTTTTGGATAAGATAAATTAGGAAAAGCTTCTCCTTTATTATTCACAACAACAATGTCATCAGCAAAGAAACTTTTTTTGTGATGATTACATAATTCAAGTTCCAATGAGGTTTTTCCAACACCTCCGGTACCACCAAATAATATGACCCCGTCATCATCAATAGCAGAGGCATGAACAACAGACAGATCGGGGAAGAAAAAAGCGGAAGGGACTAAAACAAGTTCATGAAAAATAAAACCAATTGATTCTTTCCTATTGGTAAATTGATAACTAAACCACTTGTTGGCTATGGCCCTCACCTTACTGCCCTGTTTTATACAAAAGTCAATTTGCGTTAATTGGTTATTTGAAAAGTAAAACTCAATGGAAGCATTTATTAATTCCCATCTAAAACTGTTTCTGTAATAGCTATGGGTTGAAGGATTCTTTAATATAGGTGTTTTATTTTCTAATTTCTTGAGGTAATTAATAGTGATATCTGCATTGTCATTTATTGCTGCTATTGGATAAATTTCAAGCTCCTTATGCAGAATTTCTCCTTCAAAACTTTCAATTGTATTTACTTGGTAGATTTTCCCCAACAGATGATAGTTCCTGGTCATAGTTTTAATCCAATGCGTTTATTTTACAATATCTTTAATAATTCTTACCAACTCCTTTTCTCTTATTTCTTCTGAATAGAACTCTTTAATAAATTCTCTGTTTTCCTCACCTATTTTTTGATATGTGTCTAATGCTTTCAGAATAATTTTTTCTGCCTTGTCTGCATCCTTCTTTTCTAATATAAATTCTTTGTTTCTAATCACATTTGGAATTCCATTCACATTTGAACCTGCCGCGATACATTTGCAAAGCATTGCTTCACAGAGAGTATTTGGTAATCCTTCTGTAACTGAAAATTGTACATACACTTTTGATTGACAATAATACTGCTTTAGTGTTTTCTGGTCAACTTTGTCGATGATGGTCAGGTTCTTTCTTTTGGTGTTTAACAGAATTGAATCATTTACAACGCCAATAAAAATAAAATGAATCCCAGGTAATCTATAAGCTAGTTGAGCGATCAGGTCCAGTCCTTTTAGAATAGCCCGGTTCTCCGAATCAACAATACCGACGGTTAAGACTTGGTTTTCTTTTTTTTCATTATCGCAGTTCCAGAAATCTGCATTATATCCGGTTGGTACAACATGACATTTTTTTGAAATACCAGGAATGAATTTTTCCAGTCCAACTTGATTATCGCCATCAATATAGTTATTAGTGCCATTTACTAATGATTCATCAACGCAAAGTACCGCGTCTGCATTTTGATAAGCTTTAATAATAAGATTGCTTCTGATATTGTTCTTGTAAAAAACGCCATATTGAATAGCAGGAATTGAAACTGCATCATTTCCGCCAACAACAATTATGTTTTTAATATTAAAAAGGTTTGAGAGTGCACCTGCATGATACGCATGGTAGTCACCAAACCACGTATATATCAGGTTATACTTTCTTAAATGAAACAGCATGAAAATAAAGAAACGGACATGATAATAAAAGAATTTTAGCAACTTTTTAGAGGGATTCAGGTAGTAAGTTGTTACATGGAAATGTTTCTTAAGTAGTTCCTCGTCTGCTTTTACAAACGATGAATATCCCTTATGTAGCAGAAGTATTTTGATGTGGTCCATAAAGTTCAAAAATACAATTATTTTGGGCTGATTATTTTCAAATTCAGCTCACTCAACCACCTTATATTTAAAGACTGCTTCCGAACGTGATTTGCGGATGCTAGCATTTAATTCGAAGCCAATGAGCAGGATAATGGCATTGTAATACAACCAGATAAGAAGAATGATCAGCGAGCCAATGGAACCATAAAGCAGGTTATACCTCGAAAAGTTTTCAAAGTACATTTTAAGCAACACGCCACCAAATACGAAAAGGGTAGTTGCCAATATTGATCCGGGTGAGAAAAACCGGTATTTGTTCACTTCGCGGTCTTTCTGCTGCCCAAAATAATAAAGCAATGAGATACTCAATAATATACTCAGGATAATGATCAGCCACTGCAACCCGATCAACGCCAATAAAGTTAACTTATGCGTAATAATACCCCGGGTAGCCAAAAAGTTGATCATGTCTTTTCCAAACCCAAATAGTGACATTGAAATGAAAACCAGAATGGATAATGCCAGCATGAGGAAAAAAGCCTGCACTTTTTGTTTCCACCAAGGCCATATTTCGGTTTGATGATAACTTTGGTTAAAACCCTCGAGAATCGCGTCAATACCATTAACTGAGAAATAAATGGCCAGCATGGAAACAATGGATAATACACCTGAAGATGGACGACTTACAATTTCAATAAGCGTGCTTTCAGCAAGATTATACACACTTGATGGAATGATTTCATCTAATAGATCAAGTAAATCCACCTGAAAATAGGGGGTGGTTACAAATGGGATCAGCGTAACAATAAAAAGTACAAATGGAATGAGTGCCAGAAAAAAGTTGAATGCAATGGCAGCAGCCCTGTATGTGATCACGCCTTTGAATAAGCCATTAAAAAAAAATACCAGTACATCATAAAGCGGCATTCCATCGAAACCGGGAAGCACGATAAAACTGAGTTTTTTCTTCAACCAGCGATCCAGTTTAAGGCTAAGGTATTGTATTCGTCTCAGAATATTCAAAACTTTTTATTTAATGGCTTTAAGGCTTAAATCAAGGCTTTTTAACTGGTGTGTTAAAGCACCCACTGAAATGAAATCCACTCCAGTTTCTGCATATTTCCTGATATTGTTCAAACTGATATTACCCGATGCCTCAGTTTCGTAGACATGATTAATGATCCCAATAGCTTTACTTAAATCTGCCGGCTTAAAATTATCCAGCATAATCCGGTCAATGTTGCCAATGGCAAGTACTTTTTCCAGTTCTTTAAAATTCCTGACTTCTATTTCAATTTTCAGACTTTTCCCTTTGGTCTTTAGGTAAACATGTGTGGATTCGATGGCGTTTTTTATTCCGCCGGCAAAATCCACGTGGTTGTCTTTAATCATGATCATGTCAAAAAGACCAAAGCGGTGATTGTAGCCACCACCCAATTGTACGGCTAGTTTTTCAATGGTCCTGTTACATGCGGTTGTTTTTCGTGTGTCGAGTAGTTTGGTATTCAGACCCTCAAGTTCATCAGCTAATTTTCTGGTAAAGCTGGCAATGCCACTCATACGTTGTAAAAAATTCAGGGCTGTTCGTTCTGCGGTCAGCAGCGATCGTGCTTTCCCTGAGACAACAAAGATTTTGTCACCTTTACTGATCTGCTGACCATCTGCTATAAAGACCTCCATTTCAATCTGATGGTCCACTTGTCTGAATACTTCTTTGGCCACTTCAATCCCGGCCAATATGCCATCATCTTTTGCAATCAATGCGGCTTTTCCTATTGCATTTTCGGGTATGGTTGCCAATGAAGTATGATCGCCATCACCGATATCTTCTTTCAAGGCAAGTGCAACAATTTCTTCAATCTTCATCTGTTGAAAATTCATGATCCTAGTATTCAAAAATACGAAATAAAAAACTTGACAAAAGCATTGTGCCTGTATATTACTGAACAATATTTTATAAGGGAAGGTGTAATTTATATCCATTATATATAATTAGCTTACATATCTAAATTCTTTTATATTATTTTTGCCTTTCAATTTGCTATATGAAGGTTGTTGTGACAGGTGCGAGCCAGGGAATTGGATATGAGGTTGTTAAGAAGCTGCTAAGCGAAACGGAACACGAAGTTTTCGCGTTGGCGAGAAACAAAAAAAAGCTTGAATCGCTTCAGAAATACGACTTAAATGCAACATATCATTACCAAGCATTTGATCTCCTGAAAGAGCATTATCATAAAGACCTGATTCCGAAAATTGTAAAAAGTGTAGAAAAAGTAGATGTGCTGATGAACATCGCCGGCTTGCTTATTAGCAAACCGCTAAAAGATCTGACCAACAAAGACTTTGACGATTTATTTAATATGAACGTGAAAAGTATTTTTAAGCTGGTCAGGGATTTGCTGCCACATTTTAATAAAAATGCACATATTGTTAATATAACAAGTATGGGTGGTTTCCAGGGAAGTGCTAAATTCCCAGGCATGTCGTTGTATAGTGCCAGTAAGGGGGCTCTTGGTATATTAACTGAATGCATGGCAGAAGAATTAAAAGATCAACATATAAAAACAAATGCGCTGGCCATTGGTGCTGTACAAACGGAAATGCTTACAAAAGCTTTTCCTGGCTACAAAGCACCTGTTAATTCGGGTGACATGGCAGATTTTATCATTGACTTTGCGCTAAAAGGACATCATTATATAAACGGTAAGATTATTCCGGTTTCATTATCAACTCCATAACAAGTCATTTATATTGAATAACAATACGGTTACACATGCAGGAATTATAAAGAGCGTTCACGATGGCAGGGCCATTGTGTCAATTATTGCTCAGTCTGCCTGTGCTTCCTGTCATATAAAAGGAGCGTGTACCATGAGTGATATAAAGGAAAAAATTATTGAAGTTGATCTTACTGAGGGTCAGAAATATACTAACGGAGAGGAAGTAATTATTGAAATGAAACAATCATTAGGTAGCTGGGCAGTACTTTTTGGGTACTTTTTTCCATTTTTATTAGTGATTACAGCACTGATCATTTTCACCTCTTTCGGTCTTGATCAGGGGCTTTCAGGACTGTTGGCCATACTAACACTTGCGCCGTATTATTTAATTATGTATCTTTTCCGTGCTTTTTTGCGTAAAAGGTTCACGTACAGATTGCAATAATTATGAGATAACTGAAAACAAGCAAGTTGACTATCCACAAAGCAAGCAAACGAAATGGATAGTTAGCTGAAGAACAAACAAAACAAACAAAATGAGCCGTAATTATCCTCCGTTCAGGGGTATAAAGTATGTATCTTTAAATAGATACCCAATGAGCAAACACCTTGCTCAGTTTTTCATGAAGTTCAGGCTTTTCTATTGTTTGATTTCGAAAACGAAAAGTTTTCTGTTTGACGAAATGCCCATCGTGGTATTTCAACTTCCCGTTTGTTATGTGCCGGTACCAGCATCCATGATGCTATTTCCGCCAGATTCTCCGCATTTTAATTTTTTAAAATTAATTGAAATACAGAAACACATAATAAAATTCACCATAGAAAAACTAAACAAACATGAAAAATCAAGTTACTATTCTGAAACAAGGTCGCTTTGCATTTGTTGTTGTCATATTCATTAACCTTTTTCTGGTAACCTCCATTTTTTCTCAGACTTTCCGTCCTGAAAAAACGGCAAAGGCTGTTTACTTTGATAAGTCAAAGGAACTAAGAAATATTGCAATCGTTGCTCCTGAAAAGAGGGACCGATCATGGAAAGATGGCGTGATAAAAAATAAAGAAGGCTTCCATGAAGCTTTTAAGAAGACATCCTGGTGGACAGGAGCAGATCCAGTACTTCAAGATTATATACCAGGTGACAGGTCAAATCCAATAATAGGAGAAAACCACGATGGCGTAAGTAATTTGAGCGGTGTAGCCCCTCCGGATACAGATGGAGATGTAGGGCCTAATCATTATTTTCAAATGGTGAACCTGGCTTTTGCCATTTGGGATAAAAGTGGTAACCTGTTGTATGGTCCGGCAGATAATATAACATTGTGGGACGGATTCACAGGTCCATGGAGTGGAACCAATGATGGTGACCCAATTGTTTTATATGATGAATATGCAGACAGATGGATTGCATCCCAATTCTCATTACCAAATTATCCCAGTGGTCCGTATTACGAGTTAGTTGCAGTTTCTGAAACAGGTGATCCAACCGGTGCCTGGTATCGATATGCTTTTCAATTCACTAATATGCCTGACTATCCCAAATTTGGAATCTGGTCAGATGGATATTATTTTACAATCAATCAATTTGCCAATGGTTCATCATGGGCAGGTGCCGGTGTTTGTGTTTTAGACAGGGATGCCATGTTAGCTGGAGATCCAAACGCAGAGATGATCTTTTTCAATATGGGAACAAGCTACGGTAGCTTATTGCCGGGTGATTGCGATGGTGCGACATTACCTCCTGCCGGCACCTCTAACTATTTTGCCGAGTTAAATACAAATTCATTACGCATATTTGAAGCAAACATAGATTGGAACAATACGAATAATTCAACAGTAACCGTTTCACAAAATATTACGACAGAACCCTATTCATATAGTAACATAACTATAAACCAGCCAGGAACATCAACCACATTGATGTCGATTACAGACAGGTTGATGTATCGGTTGCAATACAGGAATTTTGGATCCTACCAGGTGATGCTCACCAATCATACAGTTAATGCTGACGGCAATGGCCAGGCAGGGGTAAGGTGGTATGAATTAAGAAATTATGGAAGTGGATGGAGTATTCATCAACAAGGTACCTATGCACCTGACGATGGAGAAAACAGGTGGATGGCCAGTATAGCCATGAATGGAGACGGAGATATAGCATTAGGGTATTCTGT
>PKSW01000162.1 GCA_002869465.1 Marinilabiliales bacterium | reverse complement strand
TAAATCATTTTATCGTTCCTGTTAAAACTGAAAATTCCATAAGAAGCATTGTCATTGAGCATTTGATAGATTTCTGCCTTAAAACTGAGGCCGGTTTCATTTTCGTATGAAGCCGATATGACATCTTTAAAGCCATACTCCAGGTAAATATCCGCTCCACCATTTATTAGATAAAATAAGTCATCCCCATGGTAATATTCAGGTTCTGATTTGAGTTCAAACCCTTTTAATTCACTTTTGGATGGCAATAGTTCCGACAGAACTTCATTTTGAGCAATGAGCTGAATCGAAGAAAATACGGATATGAATAGGAATATTTTTTTCATTTTAAACTTCTACGATTTTTAATTCATTGTAGTTCATATTCCCGATTCCCATTTCCGATGCTTTTAAAATGGTAAGAATGTCATCTTTTTGGTAGCCTAGTAATGAAGCACAATAAGCATCAACAGCCACCATGTCTTTTCCGGCAACTATTTTCATGGGTTTTTCAATATCTCCCGGTCCGCTTGGTCCATTCGACACCAGTACTTCGGTAACATCCACAACGGTGAGGTCAGCCACGCGTAATAGGTTGATGTCTGCAATACATTGAGCCAGGTAAACAGGATCGTTTCGTATACCCGAATCGAGGTGGAAACCCACATTGGTTTTTCGTGTGTTCACACCCATCATATTTTTTAAAGCGCCGGTATAAATAGTAGTAGCGTGATGCTTCGCAATCGGCAGGTTGATTAGTATATCTACTTCAAAAAGGGCTTTTATTACTTCTGCTGACTTAAGGCTGACCCCGGGAACTTCTGAGATCATAAAATGGGCTTCGTCAAACTCACAGGGAAACTGGTTATAAGCCACATTGCCCATGCTGTCAATCATTTCGACATACTTTTGAGCATGAACGGAACGCTGCCAATATTCGGGTTTCACATTCTGTAATGTGATTACCTCGGAAGCACCGGCATCAAAACACATTTTCGCAACTGCGATAGCCACATCAGGGTGGGTATAGGTACCTGGAATTTCAAAGTCGGAATTGATTAGCAAACCAACTTTAGCACCTTCCGGCACGAAAGATTTCATCCCGCCTAACATTTTGATGGCTTTGATAGTATTATTGAAGATATTCTCACCATTGACAACCGAGATATCTGATTTGGTTTTTGATAAAGCGCCGAGTATTTTTTGTGGTACAAATTGACTTAAAATAAAAGCGCTTATTCCCGCAATACCTGAATTGCGAAGAAATACCCTACGGTTTATTTCTTTTTTCATTAACCTGATGTATTGATTTGCCAGGTTAAAATTAAGCATTTTAGACTATTAGCGGTAAGAACATGGTTGTTTTTCCTCCGCGCGCGCCCCCTTCATAGGGGAAAAACGTTGTAAAATTTAATTGAGTTGTCGCTTTACTTGTAAAATAGTTCTTACGTTTTTGTACAATAAATCAGCTTCCTCATAATTCAGGCTTTGTTGGCCATCTGAAATGGCTTTTTCGGGTTCTTCGTGCACTTCAATGATGATGCCATCAGCACCAGTCATCACCCCGGCAAGTGTCATGGGTTCAATATATTTTCTGATACCGATTCCGTGCGACGAGTCGACAATAACAGGTAAATGTGATTTGTCTTTGAGAATGGCAACAGCATTCAGATCCAACGTATTTCTATAGGCTTTTTCAAAGGTTCGGATACCTCTTTCGCATAACAGGATCTTTTCGTTGCCATTCGAAAAAATGTATTCGGCAGCTTGAAGCAATTCGTCAATGGTACCTGCAATGCCACGCTTCAGCATAACCGGTTTGTCCACTTTTCCAAGTGCATCCAGTAAGTTGAAATTCTGTGAGTTACGGGCGCCTACCTGGAAAATGTCCACGTATTTGATCATTTCATCGATTTGCGAGACCTGCATCACTTCGGTGATGATCTTGATGCCGTTTGCTGAGCAATGTTTGTAGAACATTTTCAAACCCTCTAACCCCAGTCCTCTGAAGCTATATGGCGAACTGCGGGGTTTATAAACACCACCCCTCATAATTTGAATATTGTTCTTTTTCAGGTGGTCTATTGTGTGTATCACCTGCTCTTCGCTTTCAATGGAGCACGGACCGGCCATAATGCCAAAATGGCCATTGCCAATTTGGATGCCATTGCCCAGGTCAACCGCTGTTTGGTTGAGTTTCCATTTGGAAGAAACCAGCTTGAATTGATCGCTAACGCGGTGGATGTCTTCAATGCCTTCCAGAGAGCCAATAGTTCGCAGGTCAATTTCTTTTTTCCCTATCCCAACCAGGTAATTTGCAAATTGTGTTGTAACAAGATTGTGATCAAAACCCATTTTTGAGACCTGATTCTTGATCTTTTCCAGTCTTTCTGCGGATATCTTATTTTCAAGTTGTATGATCATGTTACGCTTTTAATGATGTTAAGAACTGGGCAGCGTTTTCTTTGGCTACATACCTTATGAACTCGCTGCCTATAATCGCTCCATTGGCATACTGGCAGGCAAATTCGTAGGTTTCCTTATTATAAATGCCAAATCCGATCATGGTAGGTTTTGATAATTTCATCGCCTTGATCTTCTCATAATGCTTTTGTTGTTTCTTAGTGATCTTGCGCTTCTTTCCGGTAATAGAACTGCTCGAAACAACATAAATAAACCCGGTAGTCATTTCATCAATTTTCCGTATTCGTTCTTCTGGTGTTGTCGGTGTTATCAGGAAACTGATGAGTAAGTCATGTTTCTCAAACAGGCTTTTATACTCTTTTTCATACACTTCAATCGGCAGATCGGGGATGATCAGGTTTTGAATATCCAGTTCAATACATTTTTTACAAAATGTCTCTGCGCCATATTGCATGATCTGGTTCAAGTATCCCATATAAACTATGGGTAGGTCTGTTTTCTCCCGAACAATTTTTAGTACTTCAAAATAGTTGGCCAGCGTCATTCCGTTTCTAATGGCTGTTACGCTACTTTGCTGAATGGTTTCTCCATCAGCAAGTGGATCGGAGAAAGGCATGCCCAGTTCCACAAAATCAACGCCATATTCTTCAATCTCTGTTAAAATTTCAATGGTTCGTTCAACCGTTGGAAAACCGGCAGTAAGGAAGATGCTCAGTAAGTTATTTGACTGTAATATTTTTGTAATTGACTTCATCTTTTAGTTTTTAAGGTACGAAAAGGAAACTTTTTTCAAGATCTTCGTGTGGATGCTTTTTGGCATATTTGAAATATTTCTGGTAGGCCTCCATGTCCTTATCGCCTCTCCCTGATAAGCTAATGACGATAATTTCATTCTTTTTGGATTCTAATTTTGGAAGAATCCCCAATGCATGTGCTGATTCTAGTGCGGGAATAATACCTTCCAGGCTAGTTAGTTCCATAGCTGCTTCCAATGCTTCAATATCAGTAATTGGATATACATCCAATCTTTTTTCTTTGATTAAGTGGGCATGCAATGGGCCAATACCCGGGTAGTCAAGGCCTGCTGAGATCGAATACGGTTCCGTGATTTGCCCGTCAGGTGTTTGCATGAGTAAAGTTTTACTACCGTGAATGATGCCGTCCCTTCCCAAAATACTAGTTGCGGCAGACTCACCTGAGTCAATACCTTTTCCTGCTGCTTCAGCAGCAATGAGCTGTACTTTTTTATTGTCGAGATAATGATAGAAAATACCTGCTGCATTGCTGCCACCACCGATACAGGCCAATATCCGGTGAGGATCTGTTGTGGCTTCTTTGTCCATTAATTGCTCTTGAAGTTCTTCGCTGATAATGGATTGAAATTTCGCTACCATATCCGGGTAGGGGTGTGGCCCTACAACTGAACCGATCAGGTAGTAGGTATCTTCCGGGTTGTTGATCCAGTCGCGGATGGCTTCATTGGTGGCATCTTTAAGTGTCTGGCTTCCTGAATGGGCAGTGACCACTTTGGCTCCCAACATTTTCATTCGGGCCACATTCGGGGATTGTCGTTTAACATCCAAGGCACCCATATACACTACGCATTCGAGGTCCATTAACGCGCAAACGGTAGCCGTTGCGACGCCGTGTTGACCTGCTCCGGTTTCAGCAATGATGCGCTTTTTACCCATATGCTTTGCCACAAGTATCTGCCCTAGCGCGTTATTTATTTTATGTGAACCTGTATGATTCAGGTCTTCTCTCTTCAGGTAGATTTTACAGCCGTATTTATCGGATAGCCTTGTCGCAAAGTACAATGAGCTGGGCCTACCGGCATAATCCTGCAACAAGGTTTTGTATTCCTTTTGAAAGGATGGATGGCTGATAATTTCCTGGTAATTGTCCTGTAACTGCTGTATATTCTGATGGAGCATTTCCGGAATATAGGCTCCTCCATAATTACCGTAATAACCGTTTTGATCTGTAGTAAAACTCATGTGATTTGATTTATAAAATTCTTGATTTGATCTATATTTTTTATACCCGGTTCCGTCTCGAAACCGCTATTGATATCTATTCCTGCGAATTTCGGATGACTTATCTGATTGATTCTTGAAGCATCATCCGGGGAGATGCCACCACTCAGTAGGAATAAAGTTTTTCCTTTGTATTTTTTAAGCAACTGCCAGTCGAATTTTTTACCGGTACCACCATATAATTTATCCTTCGTATCGAAGAGAAAGTAGGTGCATATATTCTCGAAAAGACGTGTTTCATCAAAATCAAAATTTTCATCAACCCGAAAAGCTTTGATGACTGGAATTTCTCCTGAAAGATTTTTGACGAATGAAACATCTTCATTACCATGAAGCTGGACGAAATCCAGTGCATATCGTTTGGTTGTTTGAAGGACGTTTTTAATATCCTCATTTACAAAAACGCCTATTTTTTTAATGCTTTTAGGAATAGTTTGAATCTGTTCAGCCATTAGTTTGCTTTCCACATATCTCTTTGATTTTGGATAAAAAATAAAACCCATAAAATCGATGTGCATTTCATCAATTCGGTGAAGGAACTCACTATTAGCTATACCACATACTTTTATAAGCATCTTATTCCTAATTTATGGGTTAGCAGTCAACCAATTGGTTTAATTCGTCAATGAATTTTAAACACCTTTTACCCGGATGTGATGATTTCATGAAGAGTTCACCTATTAAAAACCCATTATAACCTGCCTCTTTCAACTTACATACCACCTCAGGATCGCTGATGCCACTTTCAGAAATTTTAAAAGTTTCAACGGGAATATAGTTGAGCAGTTCGTAAGAAGTCTGAATGTCCACATCGAAGGTTTGCAGGTTGCGATTATTCACGCCGATGATATCCACAGAACCGGATACTTTTTGAAGCTGTTCTTTCGAATGAACTTCCATCAAAACTTCCATTTCGAGAGATTTGGCGAGGTCAGCCATTTGCTTTACTTCTTTTTCGCTGAGTATTTCCGCGATCAGCAAAATGGCATCCGCACCCATAGAACGGGCTTCATATACCTGGTAAGCGTCAATCGTGAAATCTTTCCTGAGAATCGGACAGAAATTGAATTTCCGGGCTGTTTTCAGGTCTTCACCGGAACCGCCAAAGAAATGGCTATCCGTTAGAACAGATAATGCAGAAGCTCCGGCTCGCATATATCCAATGGAGGTTTCTTCCACATCGGCATAGGCATTAATGATGCCTTTGGAAGGTGATTTTCGCTTAAATTCAGCAATGATGCCAGATTTGTCTTCCCGGGCAAGATATTTTTTTAAGGAAACGGTAGGAGAAGAAAAGTATAATGAATTCTCCAGCAGTTTGATCGGGTACAATTCCTTTCTTTCGGCGACTTCCTGTTTTTTATATGCGACTATTTGATCGAGTATATTCATTTTAATTGTTGGCTAATAGTGTGTTAAATGATTGGAATGCTTTTCCTTCTTCAATGGATGCACGGGCCTGGTCGATACAATCTTCAATTGGTAATTCCGGATGGATGCATTGGATAGCCATGGCCGAATTGGCTATAACCACATTTTTCTGAGCATACGTAGCCTTGTTTCTTAATACATTCATAAATATCTGAGCTGCATCTTCAATAGATTCTCCCCCTGTGATCTGCTCCTTTTTCAGCCTGGCCAATCCGATAGATTCGGGTTCGATAATTTCTTCTTTGGTATTCCCGATCAGTTTGAACGGGCTGGTCAATGATATTTCGTCATATCCGTCCAGCGAATGTATGATGGAATAATTGCGATTCAAATCCTGGTAGATATAATGGTACAATCTCATAACTTTTAAATCGAACACGCCAACAATTTGGTTCTGAGGCATGGAAGGATTTACCAGCGGTCCAAGCATATTGAAAAAGGTTTTCACACCTAATTCTTTTCGGATAGGGGCCACTGATTTCATGGCAGGGTGGAACAAGGGAGCATGCAGGAACGCAATATTGGCTTTTTCGAGTTGTTTTTTTAAAAGGTCATGATCATTTGTAAAACGAAAACCCAGGTGCTCCAGTACATTGGACGAACCACTGACTGACGAAACCCCATAATTGCCATGTTTTGCTACTTTGTATCCTGCTCCGGCGACCACAAATGAGGAAAGCGTGGAAATGTTGAAGGTATTTTTACCGTCGCCGCCGGTGCCACATAGGTCGATGGTGTTGAATTCTGAAAAGTCAACCTTAATACACAACTCAAGCAGGGCTTCACGGAATCCTTTCAACTCCTCAACACTTACGGAACGCATAAGAAATACGGTGATGAAAGCGGCCACCTGTGACGGATTGTATTGTTGGTTGGCAATATTGATCAATATTTCCCTTGCCTGTTCTTTATCCAGGTGCTGGTGTTCAAATAGCTGATTGAGTATCTGTTTCATCTCAGGAGTTTAAAAAATTAATGATCATCTGCTGGCCGTGTTCCGTTAATATCGACTCAGGGTGGAATTGTACACCACGCACATCAAATTCCTTGTGTTTGGCAGCCATGATTTCATTATTCTCATCTACGCAAGTAATCTCAATGGACTCAGGCAGATTTTCTTTATCGACTATCCATGAATGGTATCTTCCTGCTTCAAATTCAGATGGGATGTTGTTAAAAATCAAATCGGGTCGATTCACAACACGCATTTTTGTTTTAACACCATGATATACTTTATCTAGGTTTTTAAGTTTGGCACCATACACTTCACCGATAGCTTGCAAACCGAGACAAACACCAAATATTTTTTTTGTCGGGCCGTAGGTTGCAATGATTTGTTTCAATAGACCGGCTTCATCGGGAATACCGGGCCCGGGTGATAGAATAATACCATCGTATGCGTCAACTTCTTCTAAGTCAATTTCATCGTTTCGTTTAATAGTATAACTTCCTTTAAAATTCTCGTCAACGATCTGCACGAGGTTGTATGTAAAGGAATCGTAATTATCTATGATCAGTATCTTTTTCATGTTATATTTCATTTGCCATGATGATCGCTTTCCGCAATGCTTCAGATTTATTTTTCACTTCTTGTAATTCCTTTTCTTCACTAGAGTCAATGACAATACCGGCTCCAGCCTGGTAATACAGTGTGTTGTTCATGCTCAGGAATGAACGAATGAGGATGGCATGATTCAGTTCGCCATTTAATTTTAAGAACCCAATGGCGCCACCATAAAAACTTCTGTTCTCCTTTTCATATTTATCAATCAATTCAAGAGCCTTGTATTTCGGGGCACCTGAAAGTGTGCCTGCAGGAAATGTATCAGCGTAAATCCTCATGCTTTTGCTTCCAGCGTCCAATTCGCCTTCCACTTTAGAAACCAGGTGTATCACATGACTGAAATACTGTATCTCCTTATAGGTTTCTACATGCACTTTTTTAGTATTTCTACTCAGGTCATTTCTGGCCAGGTCGACCAGCATCACGTGTTCCGAGTTTTCTTTAGGATCTTTTGATAATTCAATGGCTGCCAACCGGTCAGTTTCATCGTCACCTGTACGACGATAAGTACCAGCAATGGGATGAATTTGCGCTTTACCATCATTGATGATCAGCTGTGCTTCGGGTGAAGAGCCAAAGATGCGGAATCCACCATAATCGAAATAGAACAAATAGGGTGAAGGGTTGATCGACCGCAATGCCCTGTAAACGTTGAAATCGTCGCCATTGAATTGTTGTGAAAATCTTTTAGATAACACCAACTGAAACACATCGCCTCGCTGGCAATGATATTTGGCTTTTTTCACCAGCTCTTTAAACTCATTTTCATCCGTTGATGAAGTTTCATTGCCCAGGGCGTTAAAACTAAATGCAGGGTTATCAATTTTATTCAATAACACATCAATCTCAGAGAAATCTGGTTTTTGATCGTCTGTATGGTTCAGAATGACAAAAAGCTCATTATTGAAATGGTTGATGACAATTACAACCCTGAAAAGCGAATATTGCATTTCCGGAATCTGCAGGCTCTTTTTATCTTCATCAAATGAAATATTTTCAAAGTAGGGAATCGCATCAAAAGTGGTATAGCCAAAAAAGCCGCCATATCTAATCGATATATCATCTCCTTTGATCTCAATGTTTTCGATGAATGCCTGAATTTTATCAACGGCTTTTCCTTTCACATCAGAAATGTTCTGGACCTTTTTAAACTCTTTTTCTGAAAAAGTAAGCTGGTCGTTCTCTATCTTAAAACCGACGATCGGGTCGAAGCAAAGGAATGAATAGGAATTTTCTTTCGTCTGGTAATCTGAGCTTTCAAGCAGTAGCCCTCCGTTAAATGTATCCCGCATTTTCAGATAGAGGCCTACAGGTGTGATCATATCAGCCAGGTGCCTTTTACTGTGAGATTGTATTGTTATTATCTTTTGTGTCATAAGTTGCTGCATAAAAAAACGGCTTGCCGTGAGTTCGACAAGCCGTTTAAATTTCTTTATTGATAGGTTATCTTTTCTCACTATTTCTGAGTGAAAAAAGCCACCACCATGATGTATTATTTGATTGAATCATTTTCTCATTTCAATTGATGGGTACAAAGATGGAAAAAAAATACACAATTCCAAAAAAGTTTGAGAAAAGTTAACATCACGATGTTTTACTGCTACCGTTTAATTTTGGCAGTCCATTCATTATAGCAGTTTGCTTGCTGATGGATTCCTCATGTATGGCTTTGAAAATCTTGGATGTGAAGCGATCACTTAAATCTCTTTTCCTTCCTTTTACAAGGCTATTTTCTACTACTTCTTCCCAACGGTTGGGCTGCAAAATGGTCATATTGCTTTTCTTTTTATAGGCCCCAATAGATTCCGCTACTTCCATTCTTTTTTGTAAAATATCCAATAATTCATTGTCGTATTTGTCGATTTTAAAACGCAAATCTTCGAGTGTATCATATGAAATTCCTTCAGGTTTCACCTGTCGTAATACGAGGCTTTCAATAATGACCTGTAATGAAGCTGCGCTAACCTGTTGCTGTGCATCGCTCCAGGCATTATCAGGGTCCGGATGCGATTCGATCATCAGTCCATCATAATTCAGGTCCATTGCTTTTTGCGAAATGCTTTGCAGTAGTTCTCTTTTGCCACCGATATGGCTCGGATCACAAATAATGGGCAGGTCAGGTATCCTCCTTTTCAGTTCAATGGGTATTTGCCATGAGGGTGGGTTGCGATAGATGCTGTGATCGAAACTTGAAAATCCACGGTGTATGGCCCCGATCCTTGAGATGCCTGCTTTTTGAAGTCTTTCAATGGCTCCTAACCATAAATCGGCATCTGGATTCACCGGGTTTTTTACAAATACTGGGATATCCATTCCCTGCAAGGCATCGGCGATTTCCTGCATGGCAAACGGATTGGCTGAAGTCCGGGCCCCAATCCACAATATATCTACACCAGCTCGTAATGATTCGTATACATGTTTCACATTGGCGACTTCGGTGCTGGTGAGCATACCGGTTTCTTTTTTTACTTTCTTCAGCCATTTCAAGCCTTTGCTACCCACACCCTCAAATGAGTTAGGGCGTGTGCGGGGCTTCCATATCCCGGCCCTGAATACCTGTATGCCCAGCCTGTTTAATTCATGTGCTGATTTAAGGGTTTGCTCTTCAGTTTCAGCACTGCATGGACCGGCGATTAAAAATGGTTTATCGGTATTTCCGATTTCCCAGTCTGAAAATTTTCTGATATCGAGTTGTACTTCCATGATTTCTTTTTTTTAAGATAAGACCTTTTTGATCTTATTTGCTTCAGTAATTAATTGATTGATAGTAGTTTTGTTATTTTCTTCGATGGCTTTTTTAAAGTCCTGTAGTTTGCTGATATACGTATCCAGCACTGTCACCACATTATCTGCATTTTGGGCAAAAATAGGCGTCCACATATCGGCAGAACTTTTTGCGAGCCGGACCGTGGAATCAAATCCACCACTTGCCAGGTCAAATATATTTTTCTCGTTTCTTTCTTTGTCGAGCACGGTTAGTGCCAATGCAAATGAGCTGATGTGTGAAATATGCGAAATATAAGCCGCATGGGCATCATGGTTAAATGAGTTCATATACACCGGGCGCATATGCAAATGGTCATACATATCTCTTACCGTATGAAGCGCTTCTTCACTGCTGCTTTCTGCATCGCAAAATATCACTGCTTTCCCATCAAACATACCCGATTTGGCGGCCCAGGGTCCTGTGTGTTCCGTTCCGGCCATGGGGTGGGCCGCCACATAGTTGGATCTTTTCTGGTGGTATTTGATGCGCTCTGCCAGATTACCTTTTATTGAACACACATCTGTCACTACCTGGTTTTCGATCAGGTCGAGTACCCTGGGCAATATGACCAGCGTGGCATCTGCCGGGACGGCAAGAACAACCATATCAGAAGAGATCACAGCATCTTCTATCTCCATAATTTCATCAACGATGCCTATATTTTGTGCCGTTTGAGCATGCAAATTGCTTTGGTCGTAACCAATGATATGCGTGGCATAATTTCTTTTTTTCAGGTCGATGGCCATCGAGCCACCCATCAATCCCAATCCAATAATGCAAATTTTCATTTGATCAGTTCTTTAATTGTTTCCACTCTTTTTAATGCTTCCTTTAACTG
>PKSW01000346.1 GCA_002869465.1 Marinilabiliales bacterium | reverse complement strand
TGGAGGTGTAGATGAGATAGAAGAAATCCAATTCAACACTTTTGACCGGATTGGATATTACAAAAAACCCGGTATCAATAACTTGAACTTATTGACTGATCAAACAAAAGGAACCATTGCCGGTGAAGGAAGTACATTTTTCCTGCTGGAAGATCAACCAACAGCTAATACATACGCAGCAGTGAAAGACGTTCATACCTTTTCAAACCCAGGGAATCACTTTCAGGTTGAAGATGTTATCCTGCATTTCTTATCTCAAAATAATCTATCAATAATAGATATAGATGTGGTTGTATTGGGATTGAACGGGGATATTGATTTTGACGGTATTTATTATGATTTGAATACCTCTTTATTTAAAAATACCAGGCAGGTGTATTATAAGCACCTTTGTGGTGATTATTTGACTTCGAGTGCTTTTGCTTTGTGGATGTCCTCCATGATATTCAAACACAAGCGGATTCCTGAAATAGTGAACCTGAATCACAAAGCTGTAAAACAAATTAGTAATGTCTTGATCTATAACCAACACCAGAATGTTAATCACAGTTTAATGTTGGTTTCGGGCGTTGCATAAGTTATAAAGCCATTTGTAGGATGGAAAACAAAGTTTAAATTTGTGAAGGCTAATCCTATCTTATGAATAAGCAACAAAAAATGAACCCGGTACCGCCCGTTCGGATTTTTTCGATCACCAACAAATTGCGAGGCATATTCAAGAAACTTTATTATGCTTTCGTACCGGCTAATATGGCTGTTTTTGAAAAGTCGCAGGGATTTTGGACCGCCAAAGCCATTAGCGTTGCCTGCGAACTCAACCTAGCTGAAATTTTAGGTGACGAAAAAAGATCGGTTAACGAAATCGCTAAAAAGGCGAGCGCCGATGCCTCTGCCCTATACCGCCTGATGCGGGCCCTTGCCGGTGAAGGTATTTTTAAAGAAACCGAAACAGGTTATTTTAAGAATACTCATCTTTCAAATGCGCTTAAAGAACAACCGGGTCACCTCAAAAATATGATTATGCACCAGTTGAATTCAACCAATTGGGAAGTTGTAAATGAGATGAAGCATAGTGTAGTTTCGGGAGAAAATGCCGCACAAAAGCTATTTGGAACTGATATTTTTACACACCTGGAAAACACGCCTGAGAAAAATGCGCTTTATAACAAAGCCATGACCGAAACTTCAAGACTTTCAAGCACCAGTATGGTTGCAGCTTATTCATTCCGTAATATAAATACGCTGGTAGATCTGGGTGGTGGCGAAGGTATGCTGCTTTATGCTATCCTACAAAAGAACGAAAAACTCAAAGGTGTTCTGTTTGACCTTTCCCATGTAGTTACAACAGCTGCCCAACTGGCCAAGGACTATGATGTGGAAAAAAGAGTGCAAATTATTCCCGGAAGTTTTTTCAAGGATAAGCTACCTGTTTCCGATGCCTACCTCCTGAAAAATATTTTGCATGCTTTCGATGATGAAACCTGCACTACACTTTTAAAGAAGGTTCATAATGCATTGGACCAGAAAGGAAAAATACTGGTAATTGAAACGGTTATCGGTGAAGATAATAAGTACGAATTTGGTAAAATGTTCGACCTGCAAATGCTGATTGGCACCGAAAACGGAAAAGAAAGAACAAAAAATGAATTCAGGAGTATTTTTGAAACAGCAGGATTTAGACTAAACCGGGTGATCAAAACTGTTTCCCCTTTTTGTATTGTTGAGGGTGTGAAAAAATAGATCTTCTAAGAGTCTTATTTTGTATTATTCATACTTCCTGAAAACCAGTGTGGCGTTATGCCCACCAAAGGCAAATGAATTGGATAAGGCTACCCTGATATTTGCCTTTCGGCTGACATTAGGTACAAAATCCATGTCCAGTTCCGGGTCGGGTTTATGAAGGTTGATGGTGGGTGTCAAAATACCATTTCTAATACTTAATGTGGATACAATGCCTTCAATCACACCGGCAGCACCCACAGTATGGCCAATCATGGATTTTTGCGATGAAACAGCAATTGATGAGGCTTTGTCGCCGAACACTTTTTTTATCGCCATTGTTTCGTACAAGTCATTCAGCATAGTACTGGTGCCATGTGCGCTGATATAATCTACTTCCGATGCATCAACACCCACGTCTGCCAATGCCTTTTTCATGGTCTCCGCCATCCCTTCCCCATCTTTTTTGGGCGCCATAATATTATAGCTCTCAGTGGTCAATGCATAACCGGCCAGTTCACCGTAAATAGTCGCGCTTCTTTTTTTGGCAGAAACTTCCGATTCGAGTATCATAATTCCTGCACCTTCACCTACCACAAATCCATCCCTGTCTTCGGAGAATGGCTTACTGGCGGTTTCGGGAGGGTCGTTTTGAGTGGATAAAGCAAACAAATGGTTAAAACCGGTTATTTCTTCCGGGTTGATAATGGAATCAGCGCCACCAGTGATGACCATATCCGCTTTGCCACTTTTAATTAAATCATAACCCAGCGCAATAGCATAAGCTGATGAAGAGCAAGCCGTAGCCACTGTATAACTGGGCCCAGTCAGACCATATTCCATCGAAATCCAGGCTGACATCGCATTGTTCATGCCTTTCAGTATGGAACTTCTGGAAACATCTTTTCCTTCAACACTGGAATTTCCTGTGTTTACAACGCCTAAAATGACAGCCACCCGGCTTTTATCAAAGGTGTCAAAACTAATTTCCTCTTGCTCAATAGTATCCTTGGCACAAACAAGACACATGCGAATAACGCGCGTCATCTGTCCTGATTGTCTTTTCTTCACTTTCGTAGCAGCAAATTCTTCAAATGTATCAGGTACCTGCGCAGCAATTTGCGTTTCCAATCCGTTGGGATCAAACAAAGTAATGCGTTTCACACCACTTTTCCCCTTAACCAAATTATCCCAATTTTCGGTCAAGTTCAACCCGAGGGATGAAATGATGTTCATGCCACTTATCAGTACTTTGGTATCCTTTTTCATACAATTTTAAAAGACCATTGTGCTACACAAAGAAAAGAATTATTTGGGAGTATAGCCTACCTCTTTGGCCAGAACAAAAGGATTTTTTTCAACCATCATATAGGCTTTAACAATATGTTCCATTTCATCATCTGTGCATATTGAGTTTCTTACAGTATCATATACACCATCCAGGTACCAATGGGTGATTTGTTGGAGAATATGATCCATCTTTTTTTTTGGTTCAATATCCGGAACGATCTTTTTCCGGGGATATTCATAAAACCCTGAAGCAGTTTTAATTCCCAGTCTTCCTTCGTTCACTTTCGCTTCAAGCAAATCCATCATCGGTTGATATAAAAGCGGGTCGTTTTCATACTTGATATAGTTTTTAACCGACTGTAGCATCACATCATTACCTACATGATCGAAAAATTCAAATATGCCTATCGGGAATAGTTCGTATGTTACCAATTCATCTATTTCATGCACCTGGTATTTTTCTTCTTTTATAATCTGACAGCAGCCTGCCTGCATTTTTAAAAATATCCGGTTGATCAGAAAGTGATCCTTTCCATGCAGCACCAAGTGAAATTTTCCAATCTCGTTTAAAAATTCCTTAACGCTCAGAACCGTTTTTTCATCGGTTTTTTCCGATACATTGATTTCTGCCAGATCTTTCACAGCCACCGGGAAAAAGAAATGAAGGCCAACGCATCTTTCCTTATGCAGCGCCTTTTTAAATAGTTGATTGGGAGAAATGGATGAAGTATTACTGGCGATAATACAATTTTTGGGAACGACGATTTCAATCTGTTTGAACAACTCTCTTTTCAAATGTAAATCTTCGGTGATACTTTCGATAAGCAGGTTGCAGGATGCCAGTTGATTCAGATCCTTAGTAATCAATGTATTTTGGTTGCGAAAATTGAATATATCCTGGTCGATCAACTGGTATTTTAAGGCCCGTTTTAGTTTTTTATCGAAGGCTAATTTCATTTGTTCAACCGACTCTTCTGATTTGCAAACGATAGTCAAATGAAATGTAAAGCCGTTCAGAAAATCAAACAGGTCTTTGCCCATTTTTCCGCATCCGATAATGCCTACCCTGTATGTTACTGTCGACTTCAAAATCATTCGTATTTCAATACAAATCCGGCCTGCATAAACTTACTGACTTCGGTTACAAAACTCAGTACCAAATCCCCCTTTTTAAATTGTTCTTCCTGGATCATGCGATCGATGCTCACCAATGCCATCGGCGGACCTATATATCCCATCGAATTCATTTTGGTGTATAGCTTGTCTTTGGAAATACCCAGTGCTTCACATTCTTCGATCACCAGTTCGGCGATGTGTTTGGACGGAAAATTCACCTGGAAGAAACGCACCGCTTTTGTATTGAAAGGATATTTTTCCATCATCCGTTGCAAACCTTTAAAAAAGACAGAACCGTCCGCTTCATTAAAATGCACCCGCAACTGATCGTTGAATAATTGTGCAAGGTGATGATATGCTTTTTCATATTCTTCCTTCGGGTTCATCCAATATGCCGGGCGTTTATTGAACATGGCTGCCGGTTTTTTCCCACCGATTGATTCCATATACGTATTCTCCACAAACAAGCCATGGTCATCCTGCGTTGACTGCAAAATGAGTGCTCCTGCCCCATCGCTGAGAAAATATCGCAGCAGCACTTCTTCTTTTTTTATAAGTGCCTGGTTATAATATTCTGCCCGCAACTCCGACGAAGACATATTTGACGAAACTACCAGAGCTGTTTTATATCTGCCACTCCGGAGCATATCATGAGCTATTAGCAGGGCTTTGTAGGCAGATGTGCAGTTGGCATGAATAGATATCTCGCCGCATTGCTCAACACCCAATTGCTCCTGTATGCGTACCGAAGCGGTAGGCATTTGATCCTGGTGCGGACTGCCATAAGCGATAAAATCTATTTCTCTGGCTGTTATTCCTGCAGCTTCGATGGCCTTTTTTGCCGCTTTGACTGACATGCTGATATTGTCATCCGTAAATTCGCGGGTGATCGGATCGATAGCAAAATGATAATATTCAATATCCAGCATCTGTCCCATGAGACCTTTGGTCATTTTTAACCACTTCCGGATTTTAGAGGGCGCTTCAGTCAATTCTCCCAATATGAAGTCCACCTCATCCAAACTTCGCTTGTCACCCGGCAGATAAGTACCTGTCCCTGTTATTTTAACTTTATGCTCTACCATCTTTTCAATTCACAAATTGTTGCATGCGAAACAATTACTCTGATCAGCCCTAAATTTTCAGGCGTTTCAAACAGTCACTTTTATTGTATTTTCTATAGTTTTCAGCACTCAGTTTGGCTAATTGTATTGCTTTTTCAACTACTATTTTCTTCGGATAAACTTCATCTACAATATGCCATTTCAGCGCATCGTTAGCATTAAAATGATGGCCTTTTAAAGCCAGTTCAATGGCTTTGGCCTTACCTGAAAACTCCATCAGTTTTGAAATACCGCCCAAACCCGGTATTAAACCAAAACTGGACTCGGGAAGCCCCAGAATAGCATCTTCTGCAGATAACCTGAAATGGCAATGTAAAGCCAGTTCCAGTCCTGAACCTATACAAACACCTTTAATTGCTGCAATAACGGGAATTTTCATCTGGCTTAAAGAATGAAAAAGTTCATAGTTAGATATTAAAGTGTCCGTTTTCTTTTGCTGAATGATTCTGAACAGATCTTCCAATTCAGCACCCGACGAAAAATGTCTTCCGCTCCCGGAGATGATCAAAGCGATGGCTGTACTTGCAGGAATGATTTCATCTATTATAACACCGAACTCTTCAAAGAAGATGGAATCCATTCGGTTTTCAGGCGGATCAATAAAACTTATAAAACCAAGGCCATCCCTGATTTCCCATGATATTTTTTTTCCTGTGAATATTTCCGGCATTTACTAGTCTTTATTTTTAATCATGGATTCAAGCGCCAGTTCAGTGAACATCTCCGTGTCATTTTTGATATATTCATCGACACTCATTGATTTACTATTGTTGACAGATCTCATCACCGCATGAATCACTTTTAATGGCCGGTTATCAGTTATTTTTTCGACCAGGTCAACGGCATATCCTTTAGCTTCATTCTTTTTTACCAATGCATCAACTATTTTCAGTTCAAGGGCTTTTTCAGCATTGATCATATCACCTAACAATACGATTTCAATTGCTGCTGACACACCTGTTAATTCTGCCAGTCTTTTTGCCCCGCCCAGTCCAGGAAATACAAAATGATTGACCTCCGGAAAGGCAAACAAGGCGTTTTCATCACAAACCCTGATATCGCATGCAAGTGCTATTTCCAATCCCGCTCCAAAACAAACTCCCGAAATAGCTGCTATAACCGGGATTTCCAGTTCATCAATATAGTTTAATACGTTGTTGCCTTTCATCAGATGATCCTGAAAAGCCTTTTTATCTTTAATCTGCTCTTTCAAATTTTCCAGATCAGCGCCCGCGCTGAAATGACGCCCTGTACCCTCAATCACCAGTGCTTTAATTCCTGTTTCAATAAAATTTTTTAGTTCGGCTATTTCGATAAAGTCGGGTTGCTCAAGATAGTTCTCAGGTGGGTTATTGATTTGCAACCAACCCACATCCTTTTCCCTTTTCAATATAATTCTTGGTGTCTTATTCATGTGTTGTCAGGCTTCAGTAAAGGTTTCCAGCAGTGATTCAGGAATATCGCAGGGCTTGTCATTTTCATCCAGGAATACCGTTTTTACCATCACTTTTGATAAAGTCTTTTTAGTTTTTGTATTTGTTAAAATATGCTTGAACAACAGAAAATGTGCCGATTTTTCCATCTGCGTTTCGATCTCGAATTCGTCAAAAAGTTTGATCTGCCGTATATATTTGATATGATTTTCAATCACTACGATTTTCATCCCACTGGCTATGAATTGATCCAACAAACCCAGTTCATTAAAGATTTGCCAGCGGGCCTGTTCCGCATAATTCAGGTAAACCGCATTATTCACATGACCGTATGAATCCAGTTCGTAACCGCGTGCCTGAATTTTGTAGTTATATTTCTTTGATTTGCTATGGTTCATTGTTCCAAACTTTATTTTTTAATTTTTCAGCTTCCAGGGTAGTGATCTTTCCAAACCTCCATTGGGTGACAAAAGTAAAAATCGTTTTATGAATAATGTCTCCTATTTTATTCTCCTTTTGACGGACAAATATTTTAAAATAAAACCAGGTTCTTTTTAGGCTTGTCAGCAGTCGGAAACCTTTGCGATTCAAATGTTCCAGGGCACGAATTACCTGCTCATTCGTTATGGATGCATGTGCTACATTCGTCACATTGCTGGTATTATCCTGTAATTTTCCTTCTTTTTCCAGTCGGTCAAATAGATCTGTTCCTTCGAGGGCATGTACGGGTGTAAAAACCGGGATCAGGTTCATTTCAAGACAAAATTGAAGTGTGGATTCATAGGTTTCAAGGTTATCATCTTCGTAACCAATGGCAAACCATGCCGAAATAAGAACGCCCTGCTGCTGGATAAAACGAATATTTTCTTTCATTTTTCCAATCAGATCATTCGCTTTAGAAACGCCCATCTTTGAATAGCTGCCGCTTTTTTTCAACACCTTTTCATTGATCGACTCCATGCCAATCGCCGCATAGATCAACCCTGCTTTTGCTGCCTTTTTGATGACTTGACGCCCTTTTTCATTCGAAGCTGCATCCAGGTTGGCCTGACCCGTCCAGTATTGTATTTTTTTTAAACCCGCAATTTTATCGTATAGTTCTTCATAGTATTCATAAGTGTTAGGTCTGCCAAAAACGGTGTCGTCAATCAGGTAGTAATAGTTTTTGATGGATGCAATTTCAGCAACAACATCATCTACAGGACGTAAACGGTACTTGCTCCCAAAAAGTCGTGTAACGGAACAGAAATCACAGTTGATAGCACAACCCCTGGATGCAAATACCAGGTCGAAATCATACTTTTTATTAAATAACTGGCGATTTACTTTTGGAATTTTATCCAATGAGGCAAGGCTTTCAAGCTGATGAACAGCATATCCGTTAGCATCAAATTTAGCAGGTGCCGACACATAAAAATCTTTCAATTGATTTGCTTCCATATCGAGCAGCAATTTTGGCCAGAGTTCTTCTCCTTCGCCAATTACCACTGTGTCAGCATGTGTTATTGCTTTTAAAGGATTTGCCGATGCCTGCGGCCCACCCAACACTACTTTTACACCTCTTTTTTTAAACTGGTCAGCCACATCAAATCCTGCCTTCTCGGCAGACTTTCGAATGCTAATCCCAACTATATCCACCCTGGAATCATAATCAATACCCTGTGTGTCGAGCATATCAATTAGCTCGTAATCATGGTCAGGCGCTGATGCAGCCAATAGTAAAAGGGATAAGGGTTTGAACGGATTATTTTTTCGCAACGGGTCATTTGAATCTGCAGCCAGTATCAGTTTTATCCTCATTTTTCCTTTCTAAATTGTACAATCATTCATCACCTTGCATCACAAATATATATATTTGCCAGTCCAAATTAACACAATTTTCAATTTAGAATAACAATCGCAACAGATGACAAAATTGAATGATAAGATTAAAACAGAAGTGCGTGAAGTGATATACGATTTCTTTGCAGAGGAGTGTGAAGTTGAAATAGATGAAATAACTGACGACTCGAAAATTATCGCGGATTTGGGAGGCGATTCGCTGATGTTCCTAGCACTTATAGAAATATTTACAAAAAAATATGACCAGGAAATTGATCTGAAAACCATTGGTAAATACAGCATCAAGCACCCGGTAGAAACCATTGGCGAATTGATAGAAATGCAATTGCAAATTATTGAGCACGGAAACAATATCATTAACCTCGACTAGCTAAAAGTTTCTAATTAAGATGAAAGTCGCCTTCATTTTTCCCGCCTTTGTTTCTGAATATATCGGTAACGAAGTTCAGATTCTGAATGCTCTTTCAAATAAATTCCAGGAAAATTTAAAAAAAGCTTCCGTAGCAAGTGGTGTTGATTTCGAGTCGTTCCATCTCGAAGACAGCGCTTTTAAGGAAGATGAATTGCGAGTTCAGATCATCAGTTATATTTTCAGTTGCAGCTTGTCAGATGAATTAATTGCAAAGGGAATAAAACCCGATATCCTGGCTGGATACAGCATGGGGCTGTATGCGGCATTATACACCGGGAGTGTCATTGAATTTGATGAAGGTATCCGTCTGATCATTCAGGCGTTTAATATTTCTCAATCCGCTATTCAAGGCATGGATTCAGGAATGGGATCTATTATCGGGTTGACCAAAGAAGAAATCAATGGCATCATCCTCAAACACAAACTGGAAGCTGAAATTGCCAACACCAGCAGCGCACATTCTCATCTGGTTACAGGCCGGTCAGAACCGCTGAACAGATTACTTGAGCTGGCAAGAACTACCGGAGCTCTTCATGTCTCAATGCTAAACGTGAATACACCTTACCACGCTTCCATGTTAAAAAGTACGAGTGGCCCGTTTAACGAATTCATCACAGCGCATATACGACTCCGGAAATCAAAATATCCTATCATTTCTTCAATTGACCAGCGATTGATGGAATCCCCGGAAGATTTTCAGAAGGAACTAACCGAGAATCTCTCAGGTAGCATTAACTGGATGGCGAGCTTTGAAATCATGTTGCAATTGGGTGTTAAGCAATTTATTGAATGCGGAGCAGGCAACAGCCTGAAAAAGATCAGCCGGTTTCAGTCTGGCGACTTTAAGGTTTACCCAATGAATAAAGTGGAAAAATTACTGAAGTAATCCATTTTTACAAAATTTTAATGAACAAGGTAGAGTCTTAACAGGTTTGATCCGGAATATTCAGGCATTTCTTCAGGTAATCCTGCAATAACATCGTCTGCTCTTGTCCCAGATACTGCCCGTAAAGCGCTGCTACATAAATCCCCAGCCAAATGAACAAGGCAGCCGGAATGCTCCAAAGCCAGGGTGCACTCATTTTTAACATCCATTGCGAAACGCCCATGGCACTGCCAAATGCCAGCAAAACAACCACTGCCGAATAAAAAAACATGAACATGGTCCATACTTTGGGCTTGGGTCCAACAACACCGCGTACAAGACATCCTGTTTCCGTTTCTTCGACAGTTATATGAAACTCAGGCGACCAATAATGCTGGTCCTTTTCAGGAATCGTAAGATATGCATGGCGCTGCAAAATACTGCCTGTAACCTCATCGCTGCTTTTTCTCAACTGGGTTTCGATCAATTTCATCACCTCATCAGCAGGTAAATCAATGATGTACCTGCAGCGGGGCCTGACACGCTTCCATTTCATGCGCTTTTTTGTTATTTAGACAGATTCAAAATTGCGCTAATATATAAAAATTGATTTATCCTGACGTTTTTACCCAAAAAGTGCGTGAACATTTTAAATGCGAATATTTCCTAATTTTGGTAAAAAATTTCGTATGGAATTATCTCCCTTAACCGCCACCTCACCTATTGACGGAAGGTATCGAAATAAGACCGAAGAACTGGCTGATTTTTTTTCGGAGTATGCGCTTTTTAAATACCGTGTAAAGGTTGAAATTGAATACTTTATAGCCCTCTGCGAATTGCC
>PKSW01000437.1 GCA_002869465.1 Marinilabiliales bacterium | reverse complement strand
AATATCTGCATTAGCACTGTAGCCCGCCCTTATAAAATGATTTTCCTTTAGCAGTACTTCAGCCCTGATCTCAAACTGAATGGCGCCATTCACTTCCTGCCCTTTCGGAGAAATGTGTTCCAGGGCAGCTTCAAAGGTAACATCTGCAAGTGCACCAATAGTTAAAATCAATGGCATGCCTTCGCTGATCTTTCCCACTTCCGATTCATCAATATTCCCTTCAAAGATCATCTCTCCCATATCTGCAATGGTGGCAATTGTGGTTCCGGCGTTGAAATTATTCGCTTCAATCACCTGGTACCCGATTTCAACCGGAATATGCAGTACCATGCCATCGATGGTTGATTGTATCAGCGTATTGGTTGGCTGGCCAGAATTTTTAATTTGGCCTTCTTGTATTAGTTCGAGGGTTTCTTTGGCTGTCTCCAGCTCTTCTTGTGCATTTTGATAGGCAATTTCATACGATTCGTAATCTGCTTTTGCGATAACACCTTTCTCAAATAATCCCAATTGACGTTCGTAATTTCTTTTGGCATCTTTGAGGTTGATATTGGCCACTTCCACTCGTGATTTGGCATTATTCAGATTGATCATATTTGGAATGATCCTGATTTTAGCCAACAGATCGCCTTTTTTAACTTTATCACCTTCTTGAATATAAAGCTCATCTATTATTCCGGAAACCACAGGTTTTATTTCAATTTCTTTCCTGGGTACTACCGAACCTGTTGCTGTAGTCTTTTTGATAATATTGGTTACTGTTGGTGACTCGGTCTCATACATCACCGGTTCGGTTTGCGATTTCTGGTATAAAAAATAAATGGTGTAACCAAACACCCCTATGATGATCACGATTCCTAGTACTTTCAAAAACTTTTTCATTGCTTCAATATATAATTAGTCATTTATATTTATTCATCTCTTAACGCATCGATTGGTTTGATCTGAACGGCTCTTTGGGCCGGGATCAGTCCTGCAACCGCACCTGCAATAACCAGGATAACCAGTGCTGAAATGGCTTTATTGAAATCTACTTCCGGATTGTTGAACATGTCCGTGCTGGCATTCGTTTGTATCAAAATATTATTGATCAGTTCCAGCACGCCGACTCCCAGAGCCAGTCCCACATATCCGGCAATCGTTGTCAGAAATACAGATTCAATCACAATCTGGCTTTTTATGCTGAAAGGCGCAGCACCCAAAGCACGTTGTATGCCTATCTCCTTGGTTCTCTCTTTTACTACGATCAGCATGATATTGCTCACACCGATTACTCCGGCCAGCAATGTACCAATGCCTACGATCCAGATCAGGCCATCAATTCCGGTGAACAGGGTGGTCATTTTTCTGAATTCCTCTTCCAGGTTGAAGGAGCCAACGGCTCTTTCATCAGCAGGAGAAATAGAATGCCTTTCTCGCATGATATCAATAGCTTTTTCAAGTACCTGCGAAACTTTATAGCCTTCTTTTGCGGTTATAGAATACCACCCAACTATGTTCCCAAAATTATAGGTTTGCTGCATGGTGGTAAAGGGCATAAATATCTGTGAATTTTCACGTTCGGCTTGTTGGTCATTCTTTTTTGAGGAAAACACACCCACCACCCTGAAATACACGCCCTGAATACGGATATATTCGCCTATGGGATCTTCATCCGGTTCAAACATTTCTTCAAACACACGTGTTCCGATGACCACGTTTTTTCTCTTTTGTTTGATATCAATATCATTGATAAACCGTCCCTGGTGGATATTTACCGGATCGATCAGGTTAAAATCAGGATAATCGCCCTGGATGGTAAAAGCGGCAGTTCGTTCACCCCTGACCACGTTATTGCCATTTTCGCCGGCACTGAATACCTGTAGGCGTGGCGCAATGTATTCAATTTCGGGAATGTTATCTATTAATGCCTGTGTATCATCATTATTGAAATTGTATCTTCTGCCCCTTGGAAAACCTTTATATGGCACCGTGGTTTGCTGGGTCCACATGAACATGGCATTGGTAGCCATGTCACCCATCCCCTGAGAAACACCATTGCTTAATCCCCTGCCGGAACCCAGCATGATGATCAGCATGAAAATACCCCAGAATACACCAAAAGCGGTGAAAAATGTACGCAGCTTATTCTTTTTAAGCGCGTAAAATATTTCCTGCCATTTATCTATATCTATGATGCTCATTGATGCATTTTTTATTCATCTCTTAATGCTACCACCGGTTTAACCGAGGCGGCTTTTTTTGCAGGCACATATCCCGCGATGGCTCCTGCCAGTACAAGTAGAACGGTGGCGGCGACAGCTATATTTATATTGATCTCGGGATTTGCAAAATAATCATGCGCGGGTATCAGGTTGGATACCAATTCCAGTAATCCCACACCGGCCACTAGTCCGATATATCCTGCAAACGCAGTAATTAATATGGATTCCTGCAAAATCAGGCTGATGATCGTCCGCGGAGTGGCTCCTAAGGCTTTCCTGATACCGATCTCCTTGGTCCGCTCTTTTACAACGATCATCATAATATTGCTCACGCCCACGATACCAGCTATGATAGTGCCTACCCCGATGATCCAGATAAAAAAACGAATGCCGGCAAACAGATCCATAAACTGTTTATAATTCTCAATACTGTTAAAAATAAACAGGGCCCTGCTGTCTTCGGGAGCAAACTTATGCCTTTCCGACATTTGTTGCTTTACATCTTCAACCACCTGGTGACTTTGTTGTATATCTGCTTCGCCCAGCATCAGGCATACATTGCGAATGTTATTGCCCATATTGAAAACACGCTGTGCCGTTGAAACGGGGATATAAATCCTTCTTACATCCCTGTCCTGGCCCGGGTCATCAAATACGCCCACCACCTTAAATGGAACACCGCTCACTTTGACATATTTATCTACAGCTTCCTCTCCTCCTTTAAAAAGGGCTTCATATACCAGCCTGCCAAGAACTACTGATTTCCGATAATCGGTTATGTCTTTTTGGTTCAGGAAGCGTCCGCTGGTCATGGTAAGTATTTCTACGTCCCTGTATTCAGGTGAAATGGCAAAAATGTCGAATGTGCCGTATTCATTTTTATAAGATATGGTGTTGTTTTCCTGAAACAAGAATGTTCTGGAAGAGCTTTTTTCGACATACTGTATTTTGTCCATGATCTCGCGATCTTCATTGGTAAACCGTATGCGTCTTCCAGCTTTCATGCCTTTGTAGGCAGTTGAGGTAACGCCCGAATTAATTGAAATATAATTTACGGCATCCCCCTGGAACTCTCTTTTTACCCCATTTTCAAGTCCGTAACCCGAGCCCAGCAAAACCACCAGCATAAAAATGCCCCAGGCTACGCTAAAGCCGGTAAGGGCCGTCCGTAATTTGTTCTTACGAATGGTACTGAATATTTCCTGCCATTTATCGAGATCGAACATTTTATATTTTTTATGCCATTACCTGGTCGGCCAGCCATTTTTTCCGCTCGCCATTAGATATGATCGAATCAACAATGCCGTCTTTCAGCTTGACAATCCGATCTGTTTTTGCTGCAATATCTCTTTCGTGGGTTACAATCAAAATCGTAATTCCCATATCGTTTATTTCATGAAACAAGTCCATTACCTCCATTGAGGTGGCAGAATCCAGTGCGCCGGTTGGTTCATCAGCCAATATAACCTTGGGCTCTGAAATCAATGCCCTCGCAATAGCCAGTCTTTGTTTCTGACCCCCTGATAATTCACTTGGAAGGTGCTCAGCCCATTCGGCTAGTCCCATTTTTTCGAGGTATTCCATAGCTTTTATATTTCTTTTTTTGCGGCTCACCTTTTGATAATACAGGGGTAGGGCTACATTTTCCATGGCGTTTTTAAACGAGATCAGATTGAAGGACTGGAACACAAAACCAATAAATTTATTCCGGTAGTAGGCTGCTTTTTTCTCACTCATTTTCTGGATGAATTCACCGTTCAAATGAAATTCACCCGAATCGTAATTATCCAGCATGCCGATAATATTCAACAAAGTGGATTTTCCGGAGCCGGAAGAGCCCATGATGGAAACCAATTCTCCTTTTTCAATGTTCAGGTCAACTCCCTTGAGCACATGCAAGCTGTTGGAGCCGGTAAAATATGTTTTGTTGATATTATTCAGGCTTATCATATCAATTCTGTTGTCTTTTGTAGTAATCAAAAACTGTATTACCAGTAATTGTGCCAACCCGCTTATAAAGCTGTTTTTGTGAGCTTTACAAATTTATGAGGCTTTTTAAAGTGTTCGGCTGCTTTACATAGGGTGTGCGAATTCGATCATTTGATCATCCCTTTATAACGATTATTTAAGTCTTCGTTAGCAATTACATCAACGGAACAATAAACTTAATAGTTTAAATGTTCTTACTTTTGATTTTAAATTTGCTGTATTGGATCTTTACACACAAAAGAAGCGGGCTAAAATATTGCTATTCGTTCTGGCTGCGATCATCATTGGCGTTTCCATTTTTTATACGAATGTGCTGGTGAACAAATTTGCCAAAGAAGAGCAGAAAAATGTAAGGCTTTGGGCTGCTGCCGTGCACCGGAAAGCTCGTCTTGTAAAATACACAGAGTTCTTTTTCAGCAAATTACAGGAGCAGGAAAGAAAGCGCGTTGAATTATTGGCAGAAGTATATAACCAGATACTTAAAGATGACACCGTTAGCGATCTTACTTTTTACCTTGAAATTATAGCTAACAACACCACCATTCCAGTCATATTAACCGACAATAAAGGGAAAATACTGAGCACGAAAAACCTGGAAGAAAACCAGGATACACTCACCTATTTAAGCGGAAAACTCAAGGATGATTTTTCGTTGTACGACCCAATTGATGTACAATATACCCGGACAAGGCGAAATTACCTGTATTATAAGGATTCAAAATTCTTTCAGGAGTTGAAAGAGGTGTTGAATGATTATATCTCATCCTTTATGGAAGAGGTGGCTTTAAACTCCTCCAGTGTGCCGGTAATTATCACTGACAGCACGCAAAAAAATGTGATCCAGTTTGGTAACCTGAACGACATTCGCATGAGTGATCCTTTATATGTACAAGAGAAATTGGATGAAATGGAGCGGGAGAATACGCCGATCAAGGTCAGTTTTGGCGACCAGGGTACCAGCTATATTTTTTATAAATATTCGGACCTCTTAACTATCATGCGTTTCTTTCCATTGGCACAAATACTGATTATTGCGGTATTTTTTGTTGTTGCTTACCTGCTGTTCAGCTATGCCCGCAAATCGGAACAAAACAGGGTATGGGCGGGAATGGCTAAAGAAACAGCACACCAGATAGGTACACCGCTTTCATCCATCATGGCGTGGATGGAGTTATTGAAAATGGGCGAGGGCAGTGCCGACCAGGCAGCAGATGAAATTGAGAAGGATGTGAGGCGCCTGGAAGTGATTACCGAGCGTTTCTCAAAGATTGGCTCCATACCGAAACTGTCAGAAAACAACGTCGTGAAAATTATTTATGACAGTGTGACTTACCTGAAACCGCGCTCACCTAAAAAAATCACCTACCTGATCGACTTCCCTGAAGATAAGGAGATGTTCATACCGGTTAACGATGCTTTATTCAGTTGGGTAATCGAGAACGTATGTAAAAATGCCATAGATGCTATGGGTGGAGTCGGTTCTATTGTAATCAATCTGAAAGAGGAGGCAAAGCACATTTTTATTGACATATCTGATACAGGACGCGGCATTTCCAGGACAGAACAAAGGGATATTTTTAACCCCGGGTATACCAGTAAAAAACGAGGTTGGGGACTCGGTCTTTCGCTTTCCAAACGCATTATCCGCGATTACCACAAAGGGAAAATATTTGTAAAAAGTTCCACGGTGGGAAAAGGCACCACTTTCAGGATTATCATGCGCAAAACAGCCTGATCAATTAACAAACTAAAGATGGCTGGTATTTATATTCACATTCCTTTTTGCAAACAGAAATGCCATTACTGTAATTTTTACACCGTTATTTCTCAAAAATACCGCGATGGGTTTATCTCTGCTATCCTGAAGGAACTGGAGCAACGTAAAAATTATCTGAACGATAAGCACATCAACACGGTATATTTTGGCGGTGGTACTCCCTCCATGTTATCTGTTTCAGAAATCGGACTGATCATTGATAAAATCGACATGCTTTTTATGCTAAATAAAGATGCGGAGATCACTCTCGAAGCCAACCCCGATGATCTGGATCAGAACAAAATCAGGGAATTGAAAAACGAAACACGGATCAATCGCCTGAGCATAGGCGTACAAAGTTTTAACGATGACGACCTCCAATACCTGAACCGTGTTCATACGGGGACACAAGCCCTGAAATCAATTGAAGTTGCCCTATACGAAGGTTTTCATAACATGACCATCGACCTGATTTATGGCATACCGACACTTACGGATCAACAATGGCTCAACAACCTGGATACTTTCTTCCGATTCGATCTGCCTCACCTTTCATCTTATGCGTTGACCGTTGAGCCTAAAACGGTGCTGAATACACTGATCGAGAAACGTAAAATGCAAGCAATTAGTGAGAATCAAACGGTACGGCATTTTGAAGTCCTTCTGGAACAAATTGAAAAGCAACAATATACACATTACGAAATTTCCAATTTTGCCAAAGAGGGTTATTACTCAAAACACAATAGTATTTACTGGCTGGGGGGGCATTACCTGGGTATCGGACCATCTGCACATTCGTTCAACGGGGTTTCGCTACAATGGAATGTTGCCAACATGAAGCAGTATGTTGAGTTTGAAAAAACCGGAACAACGGTACTCGAAAAAGAAGTACTTTCCAAAGAACAGCAATTCAACGAATATGTTATGACGTCCATTCGCACTTCGTGGGGTTGCGACACGGAACATATTCAAAATGTTTTTGGTGACGCATTTATATCCAACCTGACAAGCTTAATATCGAGGTTTATCGACGATGGCCGGGTTGAAAAAAAAGGTCCAATTTATTACCTGACCAATAAAGGGAAATTGCACGCTGATGGCATTGCGGCTGCCCTTTTTATGGATTAGCATCCAACTTTATGATTTGTTAAGAAGTGCTTTTTCGCGATTGTAACATTTACCATTATCTTTGCTGCTTTATTACACTAAAAAATATTTAAGATGGCACAGATTACATTAAAAGGCAACCCGATTAATACTATTGGAGAATTACCAGCTGTAGGATCAAAAGCACCTGCATTCACATTGGTAAAAGACGATTTATCCATAAAAACATTGGCAGATTACAAAGGGCAGAAAGTGGTTTTGAACATCTTTCCAAGTCTTGATACCGGCACTTGTGCAGCATCCGTAAGGCGTTTTAACGCGGAAGCATCCAAACTGGATAATACGGTGGTTTTGTGTATTTCAAAGGACCTGCCTTTTGCGCAGGCCCGTTTTTGCGGCGCAGAAGGATTAAAAGATGTGCACAATCTTTCCGATTTCCGTGGTGGGCAATTTGGTAAAGATTATGGCGTTGAAATCGTCGACGGCCCGCTGGCAGGACTGGAATCAAGAGCGGTTGTAGTGCTTGACGAAGAAGGAACTGTGATTTACACCCAGCAGGTAGGTGAGATTGTTGATGAGCCCGATTACGATGCAACATTAGCCGCTTTATAATTCACTAAAAAATATTATTTATTCTGGAGGACAGTGATTAACCGCTGTCCTATTTTTTTATACAGGATCTTTTTACACCAAAATATAGATATATAAAAACTATTTTTATCCTGAAACCATCACTGATAATGTATATATTCACTGAACATATGATGAGTTCTATGTAATTTTGACTAAAGATCACAGCAATGAAAAATAGAACAGATAATTATTTGGAAAACCATTACATTCAAAAAAGTAATTGGTTAAGAGCTGCTGTACTTGGTGCAAATGATGGAATTCTTTCAACTGCAAGTCTGGCCATTGGTGTTGCTGCAGCAAGTGAAATTAGAGAACCTATTATTTTAGCAACGATAGCCGGACTAGTAGCCGGAACATTATCAATGGCAGCAGGAGAATATGTTTCTGTAAGTTCCCAAACAGATATAGAAAAAGCTGATATTGAGCGTGAAAAAAAGGAATTGGAAGAAATGCCAGAACTTGAGTTACATAGATTAGCTGAAATTTATGAAAAAAGAGGTTTGAAAAAAGAAACTGCCTTAACTGTTGCGATAGAGCTAACTGAAAAGGATGCATTAGAAGCTCACATAAGAGATGAATTAGGAATTAATGAAGTAAGCAAAGCGAAACCAATGCAAGCATCTCTGTCATCAGGAGCATCCTTTATAGCAGGTGGATTACTTCCTTTTTTAGTTGTATTTTTTCTGCCTCTAGAGAATATGGAATATTATCTATATGGTTTCGCCATTTTTTTTCTTATTATTTTAGGTGCATTAGCAGCAAAAACGGGAGGTTCGAATATAATCAAAGCAATCGTTAGAATTACCTTTTGGGGAACCGTTGCTATGGGATTATCTGCCTTTGTCGGTTATTTATTTGGAGTAAATGTAGTATAAAAAATACTCAAAAGCGTTCTGGTAACATGCCTGGGCAGAAATCCCGCACATTACATAACTGCGGACAGCAGAGATTAAAATGAAAAGAATACTATTTTTATTAACAATCATTTGTTTCAGTAATTATTTTTGCTTTTCACAGAAAATTGACCCCGCTAAAAATAAATTTCTAATTATCGTTGATATTCAGGAATACTATACATGCAACAGCCTGTCAGAAAACTCGGCCCAGAATCTAATTGATTCCGTTAATTGTGTAATAAACCATACCAATAGGAATCATGTAATTTATATAAAAAGCATTCATCAGTTATTAAACCTGTCCCTTACCCTTCCTTTTGCTTATGTTACTTTCGATACATCAGCCATGCGCCTAGATAAAAGAATGAATGTAGTAAGCAAGCATATTTTCACCAAAATAGAATCCAATGCGTTTACGGTAAAGCCTCTGAATGATTTTCTTACACAGAACCATGCAAAAGATATTGTTGTGATTGGTCTTATGGCAGAAGAATGTGTTTACGAATCACTAATAGGAGGAAAAAACCTTGGATACAATATGTATATGATACCGGAGGCAATAGTCGGGAAATCGCAAAAAAGTAAAGATGAAGCGATAAAGAAACTAATAGGAAAGGGTATTAAAGTATTACATATAAATACTCTGGAAGACGAGGAAATAAAATACCGACACTATTAAGTCAATTGTGTTAAAGTTTTGTTAATCAGTGTTCAATTCTTCATGTGCGACTCATTAATTGCTTTTCTTTAATCACATTAAACACTCACTCAAACAACTACTATGAAAAAAGCAATGAACCTGACAGGTCGGCTACGCAATATAGCTGTCCTGATCATTATTGTGTTTTCTGCAACAGCATGCATGGAAACACCCAAAGAACAAAAATCCGCAACTGTTGAAGAACTCGGGCAGATGAACCGCGATTTTGCAAAGGCGCTGGTGGCAAAAGATGCTGCCGCTGCAGCAAGCGTATATGATGAAAACGCGTCCCTTTTGCCACCCAACGAAGCTATTATTACTGGCAGGGAAAATATACAGGCCTACTGGCAGGGATTAATCGATGCAGGACTGGTAGATGCCAAAGTTAAAACCATTGATGCCAAAAGTGATGGCGACCTGGGATACGAAATAGGCACCTTCGAATTAAAAATCCAACTGGAAGACGGTACCATTATCATTGATAAGGGAAAATACACGGAAATACTGGAACGCAATGAAGATGGCTACTGGATATCGCTTTACGGCATGTGGAGCGCCAATGAACCTATGCCTGCAGAATAATCTAAAATTTATGCATAAAAAGTCTATTCTAATTGTGCGATATATCACCACAGCCTTTTATCCAAAAAGTTTGGGAACTATTTGATGATGTAAGGCTAAAAGTAAAATGTGATTAACTAAACAAAGTGGAGGCCAGAAACCACTTTAAAAAACGGGGCGAAACCGAAAAGCCAGATGAATAGGATAATATTTTAAATATAAAACAATGGTAAAAGTAATTGTACAACATGAAGTTGAAGATTTTGCAAAATGGAAAAAAGTATTTGACGCTGATAAACCCAATCTAAAAAAAGCAGGAGTAAAACTTAAGGGTCTTTATACATCGTTTAACAAACCAAATGATGTAACTATGATTTTTAAAGCGCCTAGTGCGGAGTTATTTGATAAAATCATGAGCGACCCGGAAAGACAAAAAGCTATTGAGAATGCCGGTGTGATCGGCGGACCAAAAGTATCTATTTTGAATAAAGTAAAATAAATAATAAAACAACACACTATGAAAATTTTAAATCTGCTTACAATTAAAATGGTAACAATTGCATTTATTGCAGTTGCCGCTATTTCAACACAAAGTTGCCAGCAGGCACCCAAAGAAACAACCCACGAACACGAAGTTAAAGCAGAGATTCCGGAATATTTTCTCCTTCGGCCCGAAATTGAGAAAGCCTATGGGTATTCTCATGCGGTAAAGATCGGAAATGAGATTAAAGTATCCGGTGCAGTCAGCATGGATGATAATGGAAATCCAACCGCTGTTGGCGATTTTGAACAACAGATGAAAAACTGCTATGCCGATCTT
>PKSW01000179.1 GCA_002869465.1 Marinilabiliales bacterium | reverse complement strand
CACCTGGTCGTAATAGCCATATTTGATAACGGAACCTTTGCCATAAACCAGCAATACTTTTTTTCCGTAAAAAGCCACACTTTTTCCTAAATTGTCCACGACGCCTGCTCCAAAATGGAGTTTCGTAGGATTATATATTGTAAATCGTTCCATATATAATTTGTTTAAAGCGTAAAAGTATACAATGGATTTTGGATAGGAAAATTATTACTGTTTAATTTAGGAATATATCATGTATTTTACCGCATGATTCTTAAATTTGCCACAGAAATTATTACAGAGAGATAGCTTCTAACTTTATCTTTTTCGGGGTATAGCGCAGCCCGGTAGCGCGCTTCGTTCGGGACGAAGAAGTCGTCGGTTCAAATCCGGCTACCCCGACAACCAAAAAACCTTGCACAATGTGCAGGGTTTTTTGAGTTAAAGATGGATTTATAAATCCATAAGTTGAAAACAATATTGTTTATATTTATGTCTTTCAAACAATCAGGCAGAAACTACAATGGAAATATAGGAAATTGTTTTTATTCGAATATGCTAAGTAACTAAATGGGGAAGTATTATTTAGATTCAAATACAATTTTAAAATAATAAGCCTATGAATTTAATAACCATCAAAGAATCGCATGTTGTATCAGATTTGCTGGTATTGAAAAGCAGGTTAGAATCAGAAGGCATCAAATGCTATTTGAAAAATGAATATACCACCCAAATAATGAACCATATGGCTACTTTTCTAGCAGAACTCCAGGTATCGTCCTTAGATATTGAAAGAGTTCAGGAAATTTTAAAAGAAATAGAAAATAAATAAACTACGTCCTGCAAACGCCACTAGCTAATAATCCACCCAACCAGGCCATCGGAATATAAGCTCCCGCCAGGTCTAATATTGTAAACCAAAGGGGTGAAGGCAGCATAAAAATATTCATAATTCCACCGATCAGGAAGAAGAAACCGATAGCCAATGCGAATTTCATTTTATGGTTTGCCGCAATCAGGGCAGCCAGGAAAGCTCCCACGAACGTTCCGAATGCATGCGCTAAAAAGGGGAAGATAAAATGTTTGGCCTCGAATAAATGCATGGAAGCTTTCAGGCTTTCCATGTTGCTTGGATCTACACCTTCGGGAGGCGGAATAACAGAGCCGCTGACCATGATAAGCCCCATATTAACGGCACTTCCAACAATAATTCCGGCAATAACCGCTAAAATATTTTTGATGATCGGATGCATATTTTTTTGTTTAGTTGAACAGGTCAATACAGTCGTGATGGCCCAAATGTAATAAAAAAGTGTAAAGTCACTTTTAGGGAAGCCGAATCCTGCCTCAACGGCTAATTTCTTTACTTTAGAGCTTCTTTTTTAAATTGAAAACATGAAATTAGTTCCATTCATTTTATTATTAATCATAACCCAGCTGGGTTATGCTCAGGAAAATCAGAAATTTATAACAAGCGGCCCGCGGAACGGATACCTCATCATTGTTGGAGGCAGTTTGACAGACACTTCCATTTATGCCCGGTTTATGGCATTGGCAGGGGGACCGGACGCTCCCATTGTGATCATCCCAACGGCGGGTAACGACGAATTTTTGATCGAACAAAACGGTATTGAAAAAACCAAGTTTCGGTTTCAGCAACATGGTTTCAATAATATTACAGTATTGCATACCAGGAACAGAGAAGAAGCAAACTCTGAAGAATTTTATGCCCCCATTCTGCAAGCTGGAGGTGTTTGGTTCAGTGGTGGTAGGCAATGGCGGCTGGCTGATTCGTATTTGAATACAAAAACTCATGAGGAATTATTTAAATTGCTGGATCGGGGTGGTGTTATTGGTGGAAGTTCAGCAGGGGCCTCCATTCAGGCATCATACCTGGTGCGCGGCGATACAAAAACAAACGTAATAATGATGGGCGATCATGAAGTAGGACTGGGGTTTATTACCCATTGTGCCATTGATCAGCACCTACTGGCTTTGAACAGGCAGTTCGATATGTTTGAAATATTAGAAGCGCATCCTGAATTGCTCGGCATCGGCCTGGATGAAAATACGGCCATTGTTGTGCATGACGAACAGTTTGAAGTAATTGGTAAGAGTTTTGTTGCTGTGTATGATGGAACCATGTGCCGGTTTATCAGGGATAAAAAAGACTGGTCTATTGAGCGACCTGAAATTGAAATGTTGACTGAAGGCAGCGAAAGATTTTATTTACTGGGTGTGGGAAGGAAATACAATTTGAGAGAAAGAAAGGTAATTGAATAAAAATGAGCCACCTTCCGGAGAAGATGGCTCAACCAAAAACAAACCTATGAAAAGTTTAGGGGAGTAATACTTTGTCAATTACATGGATTACGCCATTAGCTGCCTGTACGTCCACAGCAACAACCGTGGTGTTTCCGTTTAGCATCACTTTAGAATCCATTATGTCAATACCAATCATGGCTTCTGTATTTAAAGTAGATACGCTACCTGCAGCAACTTCTGATGAAATCACATTATCTGCCAATACATGATATAACAAGATTGGAGTAAGTGCTTCTGCTGAAAGATCAGCGATACCTGAAACATTCAATTCAGCGAATAAAGCTTGAAATGCATCATTAGTTGGAGCAAAAACTGTGAAAGGACCATCAGCGCTCAGGGCATCAACCAGACCTGCTTTTACAACTGCTTCAACCAATATGCTGAATGATGGATTTGAGATGGCAAAGTCAACTACTGTTGGAGGCAGTAAAACTTTGTCAATCACATGTATGATACCGTTAGTAGCTCTTACGTCAGCAGTAACTACGCTGGTACTTCCATTGATCATCACACTTTGAGCTAGTTTGGATTTAATCTCGCCAGTTTCAGCATTAGTTCCACGGGTTAGTGCGGCTTTCTGGCTATCTGCTGAAATATACAATTTAACTGCTTCGTTGTCTGCTGAATATGTGTTCAAACTTTCAAAATAACCTGTTTCAATATCAGATGACTGCGCTTCAGCAGCAATAACATGATAAAGTAGGATCGGTTTGAGGGTTTCAGCAGGGATATCCTGAATGCCATTAACGCCCAAATCATTAAACAGCATGTTAAAAGCTGAGTTTGTTGGAGCAAAAACGGTGTAAGGACCTTCACCTTGTAAGGCTGAAACCAAATCAGCTTTGATTAGGGCTTCTGTTAAGATACTAAAGTCGTCAGTAGTTGTTGCGATTTCAACAATACTCTTAGAAGTTTCTGGCATAGGTTGTGGAGTAACTTCATCATCTTTTTTACATGATGAGAACATGATTATGCCTGCTAAGGCTATCATAATTGCGTAATTTAATTTTTTAATAGTTTTCATGATTTTAAATTTTAATATTTGTTTTAGTGTTTACAGACATATAAACATCCTGAACTTCATTTTGTTTAATAAAAACAAATAAAAAATAAACAAAAAAATAAATGTAATTTAAAAGCGCTGATAATCAGAGGGATAAAAGAAGAAGATTTTTTGTAAAAAATGTTGCTTTAACAGAAATTGTGTGAAAAAAGAACGACTCGGCAGGCCCGTTCATATATTATTCCGCGATCACAAGAAACGTTAATAATATGTTAATTCACAAAAAATTAACAGAATACTCAAGTAATGTGTGTTAGGTTTGGTTCATTGTAAAATTCATTAAACACACAATATGGGTACAAAATTTACCACTATTACATTGATTGTTCTTGTATTTTTAACGACCATATCTGTTACGATCAAGCCCTCTCTAATTGATGATTCATGTGACAAATGCGCACAATTAGCCGCATCCGCGGGGGATTTACTGGATGTTCAATTCAGTGGATTTACATCCGACAAAGAATTTTATGCTTATTTTTCCGGGATCACTGTAAGATCAAAGAAATAAGTGATAGCAGAAGGATCGGTTTAGGATTTAATAATATGTCAGATTTATAAGTCAATAAGGATTAAAATGTGCTCTAAAACTCTTCGCCCGTATCAAAACCTTCACTTGTCGGATTTTTCTTTATCTTGTAATTATTAATCTTATATGAAACGGAAAGTGATATCAATGGTGCTTTTTGTTTCGCATAAAAATAGTTACTGAAGTCAGGGCCTTCATTTATGGATTCAAAAACGGCGGTACCAAATAAGTCCCTTGCTTGTAAAGTTAAAGAGAGGCTTCTTTTAAAGAACTCCTGTTTTACGGCAGCGTTCACTACATAATATCCATACCGTTTTCCTTGTGCCGAAACCGATGGGCTTATATAATTACCCGTTAACTGAATATTGGTAAATTCAGCTACTTTAAACGAATTATTGAAGCGTGAGCCCCAGTTTAAACTCGTGTTATCAAATGGTTCATCATATATTTCACCTTTTACCTGGTAGTAATATAAGTTCCCCATAATGTCGGCATGCCACCATTTGAAAAAATCAACTGCGATCATCAGCTCCCCCCCGAGGGAATAGTCTTCTCCCACATTTTCATAGGTGTGTAGCAATATATTTTCTTCGTAAACACTGCTCACGCGTTCTATTTTGTTATGTGTAACGCGGTAATAAGCTTCGAATGATATAAAATCTTTGTTAAATCTTTTCTGATAATTCAACTCGTAGGAGTCGATATACTCTGGCAATAATTCAGGATTTCCCTGGCTAAGGTTATAAGCATCCTGAACAGTAATAAACGGTTCGAGGTACCAACCTCGTGGCCTCTCTATACGCCGGGTATAGCTGGCCATCATCATATTGTCTTTCGGGAAATTGTATGACAAATGGATGGTAGGAAAATAATCCATCCTGTCTAGCGTGTATGTTGTGTCAGCACCAATCAATTCCATATATCTGTATGTATATTCTCCACGAAGCCCCAACTGGTAACCAAAATTCGTTATTTCGCCTGCATATATGGCATAAACCGCATGAATGTTCTGATCGTATTTGGTTGTATTGCTGTATTCCGGAATCAAGACAAACTCTTTGGTGTCTATATCGTAATTATAAAGATTTGTTGCATCTTCTGAACTGCTGATGCGGCTTTGATAGCCAGCTTCGAATTTGTCGTTTTCTCCTATAGGCAATGTATAATCTGCTTTGATGCGAAAACGTTCTGCCGGACCTTCTTCAGTTGTTTTTTGAGCACTGGAGGTATCAATATCTGTGTATAACCAATTTAAACTCATTTCGTTTGACTCCCTGTTGTCGTATATAAACTGGGCGGAAAGATTATGTCCTTGTTTGCTGAATGAATGCATATAATCAATTGTAGCGGAATAAAAATTACCACCCCTTTCTTCATCTTCATTGCTGATATATGGGTTGTGTGTGCCACCTGGTTCTATCCATTCATCGTAATTTCTTGTGGTTGTTCCGGTTCTTTCCCGGTGCCCGTATCTGAATCCAATATTAAAATAATCGTTTTTGCCGGCATCAATTTCAATTCCTCCTCTTAGCTGCCATGATAACCTGATACTTTCAAAATCGCCATTTGCGGCAGTGATGGTTGTATCTTTTGCTATTGTATCAATCGTGTTTCTTTCATATTCTGAAATACCTGGATTAACGCGCTTATTATAATCGGCACCCAGATATATATTCACCGCATTTTTCCTGTAATTTAAAAGGAAATCACCACCAAATGTGCCATACATGCCTGCATTGGCATCAACAACACCGTTAAACCCCTCTAACTTGATTTTTTTCATAATGATATTTATGATTCCTGCTGTGCCATCCGGATCATATTTAGCTGAAGGATTGGTAATGATTTCTATATCAGCAATGGCTGAAGCAGGTATTTGCTGGAGCACATCATTGGGGTCTAAAACGGATGGTTTACCATCTATAAATACTGAGAAACCTGAACTGCCTCTCAGTGTAACATTCCCTTCTGCATCCACACTTACAGAAGGAACGGATTCAAGAATATCAACAGCAGTTCCTGCAGTTGCAGTAATCTGCTTATCAACATGTATTACTTTTTTGTCAATTTGATATTCTATGGAAGGTATACCGGCAGTTATTTCAACTTCTTTTAGGTTTTCGGCAGTCATGCTAATGAAAATATCATTGAGATCAATGGTATTATTTCCACTTACAAATATGTTTTTTAAACGTTTCGTTTTATACTCGATGAAAGTAATTTCCATATCATAATTTCCATCTTTAAGCTTGGAAATTTTGAAATCGCCCATTTGACCTGTGATGGCTCCGTCGATAAGTGCATGATCATTTGATTTATAGACTGCGATAGTAGCAAATTCAACAGGCTGGCTTGTAATGGAATCGCGAATCACGCCTTTTATCACACCTTTATTGTCCGGGTTATCGGCCAAAAGGGTTGAGTTTAAAAAGAATAGAAAAATTACTAAAAGTATATTCCTCATCATCAACGAAAAAAGTTGTTAATGGTTTTGCTGTCTAATTGGAAATTCAAATATACAAGGTTTTTTCAAAGAAGATATAGAGCCGTAGATCCATATTTTTTATCATGGTTATAATTTCGTATACTAAATTTTGTTGAGCGTCGAAATTTATTGTAATCAGAAGAATAAGATGTTATTCAGCTGGGGTATCAAATTAGATTTTGTTAGCAATTTATGATATGGTACTTCGTTTTGAATATGCTTTTATATCCATCGGAGCAAATGGGTTCTTCATAAGATTTGGTATGCCCATATAAGCTGTTTATTGAATCCTTATGGATATGGAATGAATTGTTAAATACAGATGGATTGTTTTAATATTTGATACGTCACCTTTTACTTAATGTAAATAGATTAATGTCAATGTTAAGAAATTGTATTCAGTGCAAACAAGGTATTTTAAATTAGCAACAAATATCATTCAGACGGAATATGTTTTTAATTATTATTCAGGTCTAGTTGCCATCTTCCGGGTTGAGTAATTTCAAACTCAATATAAGAACGTTCCTTGTTATAACTATCTTTAAATTCTTTATGATTACTCAAATAACCAGCCCATAAACAATAACTAACGGTGCACTTAAATGGAAATTCTATATTTCCATATCCAATGGTTGAACCAGAAGAAAAGGGCACACCATTTGTTGCGGTAATTGAAACATCTGTTGCGTCTCTAACTTGTGATCCGGTAACATATATATTAACTCTTATCTCATTCCCGTCACCCAATCTTTTAAACACAGCCCTTACTATATTTTTTTTAGATATGATTTTTGGCTTTTCAGCTTTAATACCTTGGTATATATCGTTCTCCCAGATTCCTGACATATCTTCTGTCATGGAATCTGTTTGATATGTATAGGTTCCTTCTCCATTTCGTTTGCCCATTTTCCATTCACCTGTGTATATTTCTCCTGTTGACCACCGATAGGTTCCTTTTCCATGAGGATAACCATTTTTAAATTTACCCTCGTATTGATCAACACCCATAGCCACGCCTTCTCCATTGGCAAATCCATCTTTGCATTCTCCCTCATAAGATTCGGAAATTCTCTCTAAAAGAACTCTACAGGAATTTTGTCCCATTGATACATTTGAAAGCAATATTATTATTGCGATAAAGCTTAGTATATTTTTCATCTTATTGATTTTTGGTCTGCAGGAATAAAAAAAATGAATTTCTATATGTATCACTGATTGGAATGATCGTTTCTCCTATTGTAATTCTGTTTTTTTCAACGCTTTTAATTTTATCAATTGCAACAATAAATGATTTGTGCACCCTGATAAAATTGTCGGACGGAAGCAATTCCTCCATCTTAGCAAAAGTCTGAAGGGTCATTATTTTTTCAGAATGAGTATGGACTCTTAAGTACTCTTTCATCCCTTCAATGAATAGTATATCATCAAAATCAACACGCTGCATCCTAAACTCTGTTTTTACAAAAAAGTAATCACGTTTATAATGCTTACTAGAAATTTCTGATGGGTTTGTTTTAATGAAAGAATCAAAAATCTTATCAATTGACTGCACAAAACGTTCAAAAGAAATAGGTTTCAGTAAATAATCAGAAACATTAAGGTCAAACGCATCAATGGCATATTGATCATATGCAGTTGTTAGTATTATTTTTGGTTTGTGTTGTAATGTTTTGATTAACTGTAAGCCCGTAAACCCTTCCATTTCAATATCAAGAAATATTAAATCAACGTGATTTGATTGTAAAAATGTGATGGGTTCAATGGCATTGTCGAATCTTGCAAGCAGTCTTAAAAAAGGCATTCTCGAAATGTAATCCTCCATCTGCTGAATGGCAGGTAACTCGTCGTCTATTACAATACAATTAATTGTCATTGATCCAGATATTTAATTCAACATTATAAACTCTATTGTCATTTGTAATATTTAATTTATGCTGATTTGGGAAAAGCAAATCCAATCTGCGCCTGATATTTTTCATCCCTAATCCACCTGGCAGGACCTTTTCCGTATCATTTAATTTCCGGATATGGTTTTTGCATCTGAAAAAGACCTGACCTCCATTTGTTCGCAGCAAAATATCAATCCCGTTGGTCACGCTAATTTTACCATGCTTAAAAGCATTCTCAATGAAAGGTAGAAAAATCATGGGAGGAATGAACAACTTACTGGTTTCGCCCTCAACCGTAAACTGAACAAAGTCGGTTTCCTTATACCTGAGTTTTTGTAAGGCAATAAAATTATTGATGTAATCAATTTCTTTGTCTAGTAATACCTTTTCGCCGTTCGCTTCATACAGCATATAACGCATTATATCAGAAAGCTTGATAATAGCGAACGATGTTTTTTCGGGATCTCTTGCGCTAAATGAATTGATATTGTTAAGGGTGTTAAATAAAAAATGCGGGTTGATTTGGGACCTGAGTAAAGCAAGTTCCGTTATGCTATTTTGTCTTTCCAGTTCTTTCTGCCGCTGGTATTTATTAAACCAGTCTACAGATAACCGAAGTACTATAGCATACAAAGTGCTTAATAAAGTGTGACCAAGACTTGCTTTGTAAATAATCACACCTTCTTCAAAATTGTCTATTCTTCCTGTTAATTTATAAATCCAGCTCCAAATTACCCCAAAAAATGTCCAGAATAAAATAGCTGATACAATATTTAAGGTTAGTTGCTTTTTAGAGATAATATTCGGAATAATGAGATAGTAAAATAGGGAAAAGGTAAAAATCTCAGGAAGTGTAGTTATAAAAATTGTTTGCAGTCTATAGTCAAGTTCTTCACCCCCATACATGGGGATTACTCTGATCAATTTAATGGCAATGATTACAAGCCAAAAAATCAAAGGTGCAAAATTGAGAATACGTTTATTTTTCACTACTTTTTTAAGCAAAAGTATAAATCAATCTCCACTTTATCATACGAATACTGCACTATTAAACCACCATCCCATTTCATTCAACGAAACACCCTTTTTGTGCAACATATGCCAAAAATCGAATAGGCAAATTGGTTTTGAAGGATGGTTGAATCTTTTTGCAAAAGAATTTAAGTTCATTTTATTTTGATAAACAATTAAAAAAAAAGTAGAATGAAACCGATTTTGCTTGTAATCTTGTTCCTTATTATTGCTATTTCTGAACCTGTTCTTGGAAATGAAACCGCGAAAGGAACCATCAGCGGAAAAGTGGTTGATGCCTTAAGTAACCAACCTTTGGAATACACCAGTTTAGTACTGATTAGTGCTATTGACAGCAGCATGGTTGATGGGACTATTACGTCAGCAGATGGCAGTTTTAGTTTTAATAAAATTGAGAAAGGAAATTACATATTGGAAGCCCATTTTATTGGTTGCCAGACTGCTGTTATTGAAAAAATTGAAATTCAATCCAAAAAAGACCAAATAGATTTAGGAGAAATCAAATTAATAGTATCAAACCATGTTTTAGATGAAGCAGAAATAATAGCTAAAAACGATGACTTTAATTTTAAGGTTGACAAAATGGTTGTAAATGTCAGCGAACAAATCAATGCTAGAGGAGGAACTGTGGTGGATGCATTGCAGGGCGTTCCATCTGTTCAGGTGAATGCAGATGGAAATGTTTTATTGCGTGGGAGCGCAAATTATCTCTTGTTAATAGATGGACGCCCTTCAGTTTTAGATGCTGCCGATGCGCTCAAACAAATTCCAGCCGAAACCATTCAAAGTATTGAAATCATTACCACTCCTTCGGCTAAATATCAATCGGAAGGCAATGCCGGCATTATCAACCTGATTTCCAGAAAAGAATTTGTAAAAGGGATTGATGGCTTGTTGAATTTCTCTATTGCCACTGGTGATAAATATAGTGGAAGCGTGACAGTCAATAAAAAGCGTAATAACCTTAGATCTTATCTGAGTTTGTCATATTCTGATAAAACCAAGCAGAATGAAAGTGCGAGTTACAGGGAAATATTTTCTCCTACACGCTCAACTGAGAACATCGATTCAAAAAGAAAGGTATCAAAATTAAACGCAGAAATCAGTGGTGGATTTGATTATACAATCAATGATAATAATACCTTCTCTTTACTTGCTCAAGTTGGAAGGTGGTCCTATGATCGATATATCAATTCTAATTACCATTCTTTTTCAGAGAATGTAAATTTTAGCAGTTTCATAACCTCCGAAGAAGACTTTATTAACCAAAATGATTTTGCTGCTGTTGGAGTAAATTACCAATATTTGTTTCCAGAAAATGAACATTCCATCACATTTGATGGGTACTACAATTATCAGGATTCCGATATCAACAACAAGTTCAGTGAACAACCTACAGGTTATCAGCAACAAATACAAAATAATTCGATTAGGCATAATGGTCAGTTTAAACTAGATTACACAAAGTCTAT
>PKSW01000047.1 GCA_002869465.1 Marinilabiliales bacterium | reverse complement strand
GAAATGATATTTTCCTGATGCAAATGAAAGCCTGTCTTGGGCAGTTTGAAATAGCAGGATGTACAAATAACGTCTTCCTGTTCAATTAATGCTTCACCACAGGCATAACACACATTCGGGTAAAACAAATGAATAAAATCTGTAATCCATAGTTTATCAAAGATGGTCCTTTTCTGAGTCATATCAAACAGGGAAACAAAGGACTAAATTAGTGAATTATGCGCAATTTGTTTTTTGGAATCTGAATAAATATGATCTGGTTGATGGCTTCAATCTTGATCCGCACTTTATGTTTCTTTTTTACTTCAACAAGTTCTCCGGTCAGTCCGGTCATATGGCCGGAAATTACTTCAACTAGTTGTCCTTTCTCCCATGATTCATCAGTTATTTCTTCGGGTTCAGCATCTTCTAAAAAGAACTTGATAGCTTCAATCTGTTGCGGGGGAATCACAACAGCCTTGCCTTCAAAAGTGATGTAACGAACTACATTAAATGCTTTTAAAACATCATAATATTGAGCGGGATTGATATAAACGAATATGTATGATTTGAATAAAGGTTCAGTCACCCACTTCTTCCTGTCGCTCCATTGTTTTAACACTCTGATCAATGGCAGGTAATGGTCAATCCCCAGTTTGTCAAGTTCAGCAGAAACTTTTTTCTCTGTCCTCGATTTTACATAAATTGCAAACCAGGATGTATCCATTCTAACAGTCTTTAGTATTTATTTGAGAAAAGAGTGTCGTTCACCTGCTGCACCAGGGATTTGATTCCGGATCTTGTGCGCAATCTCAATACTGTTTCGTGCCTCGGAAATGCCATAACCTTTTCCGTCAATGATTTGCTGATAACTTACCGTGTGCAAATCTGTAAAACCACCGCTGAATTCAATTTCCCTGTCGTCAATTTTAATGGACCGGAATGTGGTTTGTTCATTTCCAATTGCTTTTTGAGGCAGGTCATCTCTGTCGATACTAAGAAACCACTTTACGTTTGCCTTTTCAAGTTGCAAAAGTCCTGAAGCTTTGTTTTCATTTAAAAGATGTACATGACTTTCTTTCATCTCTCCGAATATCCAGCTAAGCATATCAAAAAAATGAATACCGATATTGGTTACAACGCCACCTGATTTTTTAACATCTCCTTTCCATGAATAGTGATACCATTTTCCCCTGGACGTTATGTAGGAGAGTTCAATATCATGCACTTTGCCAGAATGTTCCGCTTTAAATTTTTTCTTGAGTTCAATGATAGAAGGATGATGCCTCAGTTGAAGGATGTTATATATTTTTTTTCCGGTTTCCTTCTCAATGTCTTCAAGGCCTTTTAAATTCCAGGGGTTTAGTAAAAGCGGTTTTTCGCAAATCGCGTGAGCATCATTTCTTAAAGCCAATCGGATGTGTGCGTCATGTAAATAATTTGGTGAACAAATAGAAACGTAATCTACCTTACGCGCTCCTGATTTTCTGAGTTTATCCAAATGGCGGTCGAAGCGCTCCGGTTCAATGAAAAAATCCGCATCTGGAAAATAACTGTCAATAATGCCAACACTGTCAAACGGATCTAAAGCGGCAATCAGTTCATTACCGGTTTCTTTTATGGCTTTCATATGTCTCGGTGCAATATATCCAGCTGCACCAATCAATGCAAATTTTTTCATCAGATTTTTCGTCTTTTTATAATCTTGAAATCAGTCTTCGTTAAATAACCGTTTCAAAAATGATTTTTTCTTATCGGGTTTATCATCCGTATAATATCCGTAACCATATCCATAACCGTATCCATAGCCGTATCCATAACCATACCCGCGGCCATAACCATATTGATAACCATACACACCGCTGGTGGCAATGTCATTTACAGCAATACTCATTTTCATACCGCGGTCTTCAATTTCATTAATAATCGATCCGAATACTTTTTTATGTGTGTAACGCTGGCGTACAATAAACAGGTTTACATCGGAATGATCCATCAGCAGGTAAGCGTCGGTAACAAGCCCGATAGGAGGCGTATCAAGGATGATGTAATCATATTTTTTACGTAATTCCTCAATAAGAGTCTTGGTTTTATCAGATGCAATCAATTCAGCAGGATTTGGAGGTACGGGTCCCGCCATGATAATATCAAGATGCTTTATTTTACCTGAAGGTTGAATAATGTCGTCTAGCTTTTTTTCATCGATCAGGTAAGATGTCAAACCTACATCATTGGAAAGACCAAAATCCTGGTAAATTTTTGGTTTTCTAAGGTCAAATCCCAATAAAACCGTTTTTTTATCATATTGGGCGTAAACGCTGGCCAGGTTAATCGAAATAAATGTTTTACCTGCTCCCACCATATCAGAAGTGACCATAATCACATTTGAATCCTTTCCTTTGGTCAGGTACTGAATATTGGTTCGCATGGAACGAAATGACTCTGAAATACTGGATTTTGGAAAAGTTCCAACCACCATATTCGTTTCTTTGTTGGAATGATTGATTTGCCCGACAATGGGAAAACTAGTAAGTTTTTCAATATCCTTTCTTTCAATGACCGTGTCGTTCAGATAGTCTTTTCCCAACACATAAACTACAGGAAATACAAGACCCAGAATTAAGGCAATCATGTAGTTCATGGTTTTATTGGGCGCCACTCCCCTGCGCAAATCATACCTGGCTTCGTCAATCACCTCGTTATCAGGTACATTGGAAGCTTTCGTAATTTGTGCTTCCGACCTTTTCTTGAGTAAGAATGTATAAATACTATTGGCCAGGTCGAAGCGGCTCTGGTAACCAAACAACTCATACTGTGTTACCGGCAACCGGGAAGCTTCCTGATCAAGCCTTATAAGGAGGGAATCAATTTTCTGGTCTGTTTCTTCAAGGTTTGCCAGGTTATTGTGAATGTTTTCGAGAATGGCAAGTTTGGCGCTATTTATTTTGGTATCAATCACTTTAATCGAAGGGCTGTTTTCCGTGACAAATAATAGAGCATCCAATCTTTCACCGTATAAACTAAGCAGTGTCCCAAACAATGAACCAAGTACCGGATCTTCAATACCCATTGATGAGGGTGCAATCAAGCTCTCCGGATGATCAATATTACTCCTTACATAATTTTCTAGGTTTTTATAATATGAAGTAGTAACAACAATCATTGCCTTTTCTTTTTCGAGTTCAGAAGCTTCCTGCATGATCTGCTCTGTCTCATAGGAGATATTCATAATTTTATTGGCTGCTTGGAACTCCTGCAAATCCTCAGCGGCACGAAGCACTGAGTCAGAAATAATATGTAACTGATCTTCGATAAAATCGATGGTGTTTTGCACAATCTGGTTCTTTTTCTCCAGGCTTTGGCTCAAATAAACATCGGTTAAAGTATTAATAAAGCTAACCGCTTTGCGGGCATTCTTGCTCCTCATTTTGATACTTAAAATAGAAGAACCCTCGCTGATGGGCGCAACTGTGAATCCCCTGAATGCTCCTGTTAAACTGAAGTAATCTCTGAAAACAAAATCGTAGGTTCTGTTGATATGCGCATTTGGCCTGAAACGGTCGTTGATGATGACTTTGAAAGTATTATATGGAGTGCTTATTTGTTCTCCAAATTTAAAATTTTGGTTGATCTCAAATTTACCAGCCTTGCTTTCTACATATTTGGCTTCTCCATAATCGTACATTCTTACATATTCTCCCTCGGCTTCCAGTAAATATTCGCTAGTATTCAGCAATGTGATTGTATAATTAAGGCCAGTTGCCTGTGGAATGGCCGTGTCAAAAACAATTTCAAAAGGCGTTTCATGATACAACTCACGTCTGACCATGCCTCTATCCTCAAAATAGGAAACTTCGAAATCTAGATGTTGAATTACTTTAAAAACATGGGAGAATGATCTTAGCTTAACAACCTCGTTTTCAATACTCTTGTTCTGGCTGTAAAGTCCGATCCCGATAGCTCTCGAAGGGTCGGCCATCGACTGATCTTGTTTAATTAATAAGGTGGCATCCACTTCGTACACAGGTGCCGTGTAGTTGTTGAATAAAAAAGCAACTATGATGGCCACAAACACGGTAAGAACAAACAAATACCAGTGCTTGACGAACTTAAAAATAAGCACTTTAAAATCTACACTTTCTTCCTGGAGATGGATACCTTCTATCGGGTCTGTATTCATTGCTGTCTTATTTATTTAAAAAGTGCAACCATTGCTATAATAAATGAAATAGTACCCATTACCATCCCGTAAGGAAATGTTGTAAAAGCAAATTGCTTCATCTTAATAGGTTTAACGTATATAATATCATCAGGTTGCAGGTAAAAATAATCGGACGAGAGGAATGATCTTTTTGACATATCCACTTCATGCACACTTGAACCATCTTTAGTTTTTCTAATCAAAGTAACCTGGTCCCTGAGTGAATAATCGGTCATGTCTCCTGCCATGGCTATGGCCTCAAACAAATTAATATCAGTTTGGTAAATATTATATTGTCCGGGTGAACTAACTTCTCCCAGAATGGTAATATTGAAATTAACCAGTTTCACAATCACCACAAATTCTTTGATAAATCCACCCAGATGCTCTGTCAGCAGGTTGGTAATTTCTTCAATAGTAAGATTTTTAACGTAAATTTTACCTACCAAAGGAAACTCAAGATAACCCTCTTCAGAAACCGTATAGCTGTTTAAATAGTTGCCGCCGCCAGAACTTGATCCACCGCCTCCACCTGATCCCATCGGATTCAGAATAGTATTGGTTGTTTCATCCATGCTGACAATTTTTATATACAGATTGTCACCATTCTGTACTTTATAATTTACTTCCCTGTCATTTACAAAATCAGTTAAAGTATCTGCATCTGACTTGACGCGCATATACAGCATTTTCTTCTGTGGCACGCACGAAGAAATCATGAGAATGATCAAACTTAGCCAGAAAAGCGTTTTGACATTAAACCAGGAGGTGTTTTTCTTTGACATGTAACTAAGGCTTCTTTCGATTTGTTTATATGCAAATTTAGTCCTTTTTTGTAATTAGAATTACTGTGCACTTCATACAATCTTTGCACAAAGCATTCTTAATAACAATAGATTAGATTTATGGCATTAGAATACTTGTGAATAATGAATAACTTTGCCGAAAATTCTGTATTATGGCAAATAGATTAATGGATCCAATTGGAAAACTGATGGGGCTGCGTTACAAATCACATCCCTGGCATGGTGTTGATATCGGACCGGGAGCTCCCGAAGTGATTGTATGTTTTATAGAGATGGTACCCACGGATACAGTTAAGTACGAAGTGGATAAAGATTCCGGATATTTAAGAATTGACAGGCCTCAGAAATATTCCAATGTGGTGCCAGCCCTGTACGGGTTCATTCCACAAACCTACAGCGCCGATTCAGTGGCAGCCTATTGCAATGAAAAAACAGGTAGGAAAGATGTGGTAGGCGACGAGGATCCCATTGATATTTGCGTGCTGACCGAAAAAGAAATCACACATGGTGATATTCTGGTGAGGGCAAGGCCTATTGGCGGTTTCAGGATGATTGACGGAAATGAAGCTGATGACAAACTGGTAGCCGTTTTGAACAATGATGCGATGTATAGCAAGTTCAAAAATATCAATGATCTGCCAGATATTGTGATCGAACGTCTGAAACATTATTTTCTTACATATAAAGATTTACCTGGTGAAGAAAGCAATGTTGAAATACCTCATGTGTATGGTGTTGAAGAGGCTTACGAAGTAATTAAAAGATCGATGAAAGATTACAGCGATAAATTTGAAAGACTCGAATCGCTCCTTTCAAATGTCTAAAATTTCTTGCTGATATATTGTATCCCATTTTTCAGTTTATGCTTCAAAATAAACCGAGTTATGGAATTATATTACTTTTGCCCCGCTTAATAAAACTACTGAAATAAAAAATATATGGCTAAGAATTTGGTAATCGTTGAGTCACCTGCAAAAGCAAAAACAATTGAAGGCTTTTTAGGTGAAGATTTTGTGGTTCGCTCCAGTTTCGGGCATGTGATGGATTTAAATAAAACCAAACTCAGTGTGGATGTTGAAAATGATTTTCAGCCCGAGTATGAAATAAGTCCCGATAAAAAGAAAGTAGTTAAAGATCTGAAAAAGATGGCCAAAGAAGCCGAGATAGTCTGGCTGGCCTCTGATGAGGACCGTGAAGGAGAAGCCATTTCATGGCACTTATTTAAAGCGCTTGATCTGAAAGACGATACAACAAAGCGTATCGTTTTCCACGAAATAACTAAAAATGCCATCACCGAAGCCATTCAATCACCAAGGGATATTGACAGGAACCTGGTTTCTGCCCAGCAGGCTCGGCGGGTGCTCGACCGATTGGTAGGTTACGAACTGTCACCATTATTATGGAAAAAAGTAAAACCATCTTTATCCGCAGGTCGTGTACAATCAGTAGCAGTCAGACTGATCGCCGAAAGGGAAGAAGAAATCAAGAATTTCAAAAGCACATCGGCATATCGAATTGTTGTCGATTTAAAACCAGCGAATAAAGAAAACGGGATTTTCACCGCTGAATATCCAAACCGTTTTACCCAACTTGACGAAGCCAAACAATTTCTTGAGAATCACATTGATGCCAGTTATAAGGTTGCTTCCATCGAAAAAAAACCCGGTAAAAGATCACCGGCTGCACCGTTTACTACTTCAACATTGCAGCAGGAAGCTTCACGAAAACTGGGCTTTTCAGTAGCCAACACCATGCGCATTGCGCAGCAATTATATGAATCGGGAAGGATTACATATATGAGAACGGACTCTGTAAACCTTTCAAATATGGCGATTTCAATGGCCAAAGGCGAGATTACAAAGTTGTATGGTGAAGATTACGTAAAAACACGCCGGTTTACCACCAAAACAAAAGGTGCGCAAGAGGCACACGAAGCGATCAGGCCAACGTATCTGAATAATAGCTCTATTGACGGAACTTCCGATCAGAAACGCTTATATGATCTGATCTGGAAAAGAACCATTGCTTCACAAATGAGTGAGGCCAAACTGGAAAAAACCAATATCAGCATTGAGTCGTCAAAAGCAAAAGAACTTTTTATGGCCAGCGGCGAAGTGGTAAAATTTGATGGTTTCCTGAAAGTGTATATGGAAGGAACTGATGACGAAAACGGAGAAACACCGGGCTTACTCCCTGTTCTAAAAAATGGCGAGCCGCTTGAATTCATTGAGATGAGAGCACGTGAAAAATATACCAGGCCGTTACCCAGGTACACAGAAGCCAGCCTGGTAAAGAAAATGGAAGAACTAGGAATAGGAAGACCTTCTACATACGCACCTACTATTTCAACCATTCAGAAAAGAGAATACGTTGTAAAAGAAAACCGTGATCAGGGAAAACGAAATATCAATTTATTGTCGTTAAAGAAGGGCGTGGTTAAGAAAACAGAAGTAAGCGAAAACATTGGTTCTGAAAAAGCCAAGTTATTCCCGACTGATGTGGGTATACTGGTGAATAAGTTCCTGATGGAATACTTCGATAACATTATCGACTTTCATTTCACAGCAAAAGTTGAAAAGGAATTTGACGAAATCGCTCTCGGAAAAAAATCATGGAACAAGATGATAAAAAGCTTTTATGGTCCGTTCCATAACAAAATTGAAGATACGCTCGAAAATGCAGGCCGGTTCAGCGGTGAAAAATTACTCGGTATAGATCCCGATTCGGGTAAAAACGTTTACGTGAAAATTGGCCGTTTTGGTCCTATGGTGCAGATTGGAGATTCAGATACAGAAGAAAAACCCAAATTCGCAGGTTTACGGAAAAATCAAAGTGTTGAAACCATCACACTGAAAGAAGCCTTAAAGCTATTTGATTTTCCACGGTCAATTGGTACCTTAGAAGATGAAGAAGTGACGGTAGCCATTGGCCGGTTCGGGCCATATGTGAAGCATAACAATAAATTTTTCTCGCTCAAAAAAGAAGATGATCCTGCTACGATTGAGTTAAAAAGAGCCATTGAACTGATTGAAGAAAAAAGACTCGGTGATCAAAAAAAGATCATCAAAGAATTTAGTGAAGATGCATCAGTTCTGGTGTTGCAGGGGCGTTACGGACCATACTTGGTAATTGATAAGCAGAATTATAAAATTCCGAAAGATGTTGATCCTGAGGGTTTAACGCTGGAGAAATGTTACGAAATCTCAAAAGACCCGAAAAACATGCCCAAGAAAAGATTTTCACGAAAGAAAAAGTAATCTCATAATTCATTAGTTTCGTTTCTGAAAAACATAGAACAATATTAATGGATATTAGTTTTTATTTTGATCCTGTAAGCCCTGAAGTTTTTGAATTTTCTTCGCCCACTGACCACGAACGTATTTTTGATGTTATTAAAGCACATAAAGCAGCAGGTGAATTCCCTGACCTGGACTATATCAAACTTGCTATTGTTGGAATCAATGAAGATCGCGCAGCGCACTTAAATAAGGGTTGTGCAAAAGGCCCGGATCATGTCAGAAGGTATTTTTATAATCTATACTCTCACTGGAAAAATCTGGCTATTGCCGACCTAGGAAATATCAAAAGAGGGCATGCGGTTGAAGACACGTATTTTGCAGCCAAGGAAGCCATAGCTTTTTTGCTTTCAAACAATATTACCCCCATTATTATCGGCGGCAGCCAGGACCTTACCTACGCGAATTATTTGGCTTATGAGGATATCGGAAGGGTCATAAACATTGCTGCTGTTGACCCTCTGTTTGATTTAGGTAATGATGAGCACGAATTGAACTCCAGATCTTATTTAAGCCGGATTATCCTGCATCAGCCCAACTTTTTATTCGCCTATACCAATATTGGTTATCAAACCTATTTTGTGGATAAAGACGCGGTTGGATTGATGAGAAACCTCCTTTTTGATGTGCATCGCCTGGGAAAAGTGAACTTGGATATAGAAGAAGCCGAACCCATGATACGAAATGCGGATATTTTAAGCATTGATATTTCCGCAATCAGGGCTTCTGATGCGCCTGGTAATTTTAACGCGGGACCCAACGGTTTTTATGGCGAAGAAGTTTGTCGTATTTGTCGTTATGCGGGCATCAGCGACAAGCTGAGCAGCATTGGTTTTTACGAGTTCAATCCAGAATACGACAACAAAGGTCAAACCGCGCACCTGATCGCTCAGATGATATGGTATTTTATTGACGGTTTTATGAACCGGAAAGATGATTTCCCTGAAGATAATAAAGAATTCATGGAAAATTATGTGCGGTTTATTGTGAAAGTGGATGACTTTGAAGATGAATTGATTTTTTTAAAAAGTAAAAAAACCGATCGCTGGTGGATGCAGGTGACCATCAAAAATAATGTCCATAAAAAATACAAACGCCACCAGTTTGTTCCATGTTCATACAACGACTACAAAGCCGCATTGAACCAGGAAATCCCTGATCGCTGGTGGAAAGTTCAACAAAAATTACTGTAATTCGGCAGGCAATTTTCTTTATTATTTCAAAGCAACTTTAATAAATACCGGATTGTGATCGCTGTTTTCAAATTCCAGATCAATAGATGAAGCCTGTAGCAACTCAACATTGGGAGAAACAATAAAATAATCCAGGATGGTCGTTCCGTTTTCACCTTTTATAAATGATTTATAATTCTGCCGGTTGGTGGGTGCCGATGCATCATACGCCCAAGTCCAGTCACTCGGAAAAATATCCTCATTCATTTTAACTTCTGAAGGGACAAAACGGTGTCCATTATAATTATTAGTTGGAATAAAATTCGGCGGGTTTGCATTCCAGTCGCCCCCGGCAATCACATAGTTTCCTTTTCCATATTCTTCCAGCATTTTATCTTTAATGATATTGAGCTCTTTAATTCGTAAGGCACTATCATAAACATAAGCCGAATTATGGGTGTTTAAAACCACCAGATCCTTGCCCGAAATAAGCGGGAAACGTAACAGTATAAAACAACGATCCAATAAAAATAATTTATTAGGCCACGATGCGATCAATGGATAGGCATAACGGGTGGCTTCTTCAAATGGAAATTCCGAAAATGATAGCATACCGCCTTTAACAAATCCCAATGGTTCGTACAGTGGAACCGGCACAAAAGGCACATCATAATTTTTGGCAAATACATAATTGCTTTCCGGTTTGAGATCAGTAATTTCCTGAACTTCATCATTATAGTGGCTTCTCCGAGCTTCAAAATCAACTTCCTGGAATAGCCAGAAATCGATACTGTCTGTCTGTCTGATAAACTGTTTGATACCGTCGAGGTATTTCCTTCCCATTTCTTTTGTCGGGCGCACTTTTTCACCATCATCATAAAAAAAGTCCATTTCGGCGCCCAAGCCGGCATAGCCGATATTCCAGCTTACCAGGTTAAACGTATCTGGTTGAAGAGGCAAAATGTCCTGATCAGCACCCATTTCTGCTAACGACTCAATCTGCTTTGGTGTATAATCTACTATGGTTATATACAGCAGGAATCCGGCAAAGATCAAAATAGCAGAGATAATAACCCACATGATTGTTTTTATCAATTTTTTCATGATTTAATTTTTTGTCAAGGTACATATTTTTTAAAAATCCCAGAATCTAAATTTTAATAACTTTGTTCGCACGTGAAAAACTGTTCATTATGGCTTTATTGGGAAGTATTATAAAAAGGGCCTATCAATTAAGACACGCCCCGGAAGAAAGGAAGCTGAAAACGATAAGCCCGGTAAAGGCGCAAAAACAGCAGTTGATCAAACTGATGCGTAAGGCACAATTTACTGCTTTTGGTGAGCATTATAAGTTTCATAAATTATTGTCTGCG
>PKSW01000295.1 GCA_002869465.1 Marinilabiliales bacterium | reverse complement strand
TAAGTATTCAGGCTTTTAAACTTATAAGGTTTGTCTCCTTTGGATTTTTTAAAAATCATTTTGTGTTGGATTTGCGTGTTGAATCAATTAGGCTAATAAGCTATCAAAAGTAAAGATTTCCGGGGTTTAATCAAAACAATATGGAAGATTTAGAGAAAAGACAGACACTAAAATTCAAGCTCCATTTGCGGGGGTTTACCATCTGATTTGGGTGGTTTTTTTTCAGAAAGTTTTTCTTCTTCGGGTTCAGATGATTCTTTTTCGATTTCCTCATTTTCATTTACAGATGCGGGGCGGAGTGCTTCATCTTCGGTCGCCAATTCCAAATCTGTCTCCTCATCTTTCTTATCACTTTCAGGAGGCGTGTAAGGCAGGGGATCGATGAATTTTATTTTCCGAACATCCCTTTTGGACAAGCGTTTACCCTTGGCTTTATATCCTTTAATACCAATAAAATCTGCTAATGGAAATACTTCAAATTCGATCTCGTTGCCTATTTTTGATTTGATTTCCACCTCTACCCTCGGCAAATAATCAAACGAATAGCCTACCAGTTTTGAGCCTTTACTTTCGCTGATAAAGTTATATTTCCGGTTCTGCACCAGTTCGCCATTCAAGTGGAATCGCTTTACATAATATCTTTCCTGTTCACCATCAAAATAAATAGCCGTCATTACTTCGCCTTCATTTAACTTACGGATGTGTATCATTTCAGCATCGAAATGCGTTGACAATTCATAGCCTATAATTTTAAACTCTCCCGTTGAAAGGATGGTGAGTATCTTGTCATCAGCAATAAATGCACCGATATAATCGCCTCTTTCTTCCGTATTCAGACGTTTTACCGTGTCATCGTACCAGATGTCAATGGCCCCGAGTGTTGAAACACCTTCCTCGCGCTGCGTGATGTTTTTTACCGGTGTTTTAGATAAGATATTACCTCGTGAACCACGGCCTTTGATCGCCAAGGTACTGAAATCAAAATCGAAACCTGTTTTTTTCATTTTAGGCCTGGGCCTCAAATTCACTTTTACAATTTCGGCTTCCCCATTCGGATTGGCAGTCAGGTATAAAACTTTTGAGCCTTCTTTTCCCTGGGTCAGATGATATTCTTTATCGCGGGTAACCCCTTTGACAGCAAAACGTTTTACGAAACAGTGTCCTTTGCGTCCGTCCCGATAGATGGCATTGTATATAGTGCGATCATCATTCTTCTTGAACACATCTATATGCAGGATATCCGTCCCGACAAATATTTTCGGGCTTACTTTGGTAACTAAGTAGGTGCCGTCGGCTCTGAATATAATGATGTCGTCAATATCGGAACAATCGGTAACAAATTCGTCTTTCCTCAGCGAGGTTCCCGCAAAACCTTCTTCCCTGTTCACATATAATTTCTGATTCGCTACAGCCACATTTGCAGCCTCAATGGTATCAAAATTGCGGATCTCCGTTTTACGTTCCCTGCCTTTACCGTATTTCTTTTTGATCTGTTTGAAATAGTTGATCGTATAATCGATGATATGCTCCAGGTGGTTTTTCACCTCTTCCATCTCTTCCTCGGTGGCTTTGATCTGTTCTTCGGCTTTAAACGCATTGTACTTCGATATCCGCTTGATCTTGATCTCTGTCAACCTCACCAGGTCTTCTTCAGTTACTTCACGCCGCAATAGCTTTTTAAAGGGTTTGAGACCCTTATCAATGGTTTCCAGCACACATTCCCAGGTTTCGCAATCTTCAATTTTCAGGTATATGCGGTTTTCAATGAATATTTTTTCAAGGGAGTAATTGTGCCATTGTTGTTCCAACTCTTCCAACCTGATATCGAGTTCTGCTTTTAACAATTGAACCGTATGGTCGGTATTTATTTTCAGAATATCAGAAACCGGCAGAAACTGCGGTTTTCCTTCGTGTATGACGCATGAATTAGGTGAAATAGATACTTCACAATTGGTAAAAGCATATAGGGCATCAATCGTCTGATCAGGTGATACATTAGAAGCCAGGTGTATGACGATCTCCACATTCTCTGCCGTATTATCATCAATTTTTTTGATTTTTATTTTTCCCCGGTCGTTGGCTGATACTATTGAATCAATCAGCGAAGTGGTTGTTGTACTGAAAGGAATTTCGGTAATAATGAGTGTTTTTTTATCTTCCTGCTTAATCCGGGCACGCACGCGAACTTTGCCACCTCTGAGTCCATCATTGTATTTGGTGAAATCGGCCATGCCACCTGTAAGAAAATCAGGAATCAACTCAAAGGATTTGCCCTGCAAATGACTGATCGATGCATCGATCAGTTCGTTAAAGTTATGTGGCAACATCTTTGAAGCCAGCCCAACAGCGATGCCTTCAACGCCTTGTGCCAGCAAAAGCGGGAACTTAACAGGCAATGTGACGGGTTCTTTATTCCGGCCATCGTAGGATGATTTCCAATCGGTGGTTTTCGGATTGAATACCACTTCTTTGGCAAATTTGGAAAGCCTTGCTTCAATATACCTCGGGGCTGCCGAACTGTCGCCGGTTAGTGTATTTCCCCAGTTTCCCTGAGTTTCAATCAGTATTTCTTTCTGGCCTAATTGCACCAATGCATCTCCAATGGATGCATCTCCATGCGGGTGGAACTGCATCGTATGTCCGATGATATTGGCCACTTTGTTGAACCGTCCGTCGTCAAGACGGCTCATGGCATGAAGGATTCTTCTTTGCACCGGTTTCAAACCGTCATAAAGCTCAGGAACGGCACGTTCCATGATCACGTAGGAAGCATAATCAAGAAACCAATTCTCATACATCCCCCTTAAGGGCAATGTTTGATAACTGCTCTCCTCCGTATTTTCCTGCTCACTCAGATGATTATGCAATTCCTCCTGCTCACTCATCAATAAAATCTATTTGAAACGGGTTATTTCCAAAAGCGCAGAACCAATGTTTCTGCCAGTAACATTAAAAGTGCGAAGATAATAAATAGCTTCCATATTTGGCTTTCCTTTTCAACAGTATTTAGCATTTCTAAATAACCCGAATGGCCTGTCGACAGCACCTGTATTCGGTTTAATCCCTCTGATTCAATTTGTTCCCGAAGTTCCTCTTCCGTATAAAAATCCAGTTGTGATTCAGACCGGTCGTAGTTGAAAGCAAATACATATTCAGGTTTTTCATCCCATATCAGCTCATAAAAACCATCAGCTTCAATGCCCCCATGCATATCCAGCATCAGACCATTGTTCACAATTTGCTGTTCGGGTATAAAGGTGTATTCTTCTTCGTATTTTTTTACACGAAAGGTTTGGTCATTTTCAGGTAGTTCATTTAAATCATTCAAATGTATTTTTTCGTCTTTCCCGATGGTATAGAATAAAGTCACATTTGCATCTCCTTTTATCGCAGCACCATACATAACAGGCACAAATAACGGGTGCGCAGTAAAATTGCTGTAGCTTTTGTTCAATGGCACGGCCAGCATATAAAAACGGCCATTCCCCGTCTTTTTGGTCGCCAGGAAATCATCCCCATTTAACAAACTTACCAGGCTTTCCACACCTGAATTGATATGATACCTGTATTGAAAATGACTAAAAACAATAGGAAGGTCTGCATTTTCAGGAACTTTATGAATAGACTCCCTGAATAAAGGTGCTTCTTTTTTAATACCAGAAACCCTGCTTTCACGGAGATCAAATTTCTGGATACTGCCTGCTCCAAATGCTTTAAGTAAGCTATTTTCTTCCCCAACATTTTCATCTTCATTCGGGATGAGCATCAGGTTACCTCCAGCTTCAGTAAACCTTTGCAATTGCCCAGTGAGTCCGCTGGAAATGACAGGTAAGTTATTTAGAATGATTAGATTGTACTGATTCATCTTATCATATCTCACCCTGCGGTAATCCATTTTAGTATAATTAAATAAGCTATCAGAGCGGTAAAATACGGATAGATCACTGGCCACAGATTCATCAGTTATTTCGAGCACACTCACTTGCTTTTTCACATGAAATGCAAAATAAAGCTGGTCGTCGAAAGTGATCGGAAAATCTTCAATTTCAAGCCTTGCATAATGCCAACCTGTTTGTCTTGCTGTAAAATTCATAGTCACTACCTCGAAACCCCCGGCTACAATATCAACTCCTGCCACTGCTTTTTGCTGACCGTTGATCATCAACTTCAAAGGAATTTTTTCATAATCAAGCGCAGAGCTATTCTTCAACCGCACATTCAGCGTAATCTTGTGGTTGGCAATCAACACCGGGTCAGATAGCCAGCAGGTATCGATATAAATGTTTCGCTTTTGGAGATGTTCCATAGGCATCAGGTACATAAAGGCCAACGAATCTTCTACTAGCGCAGGGATATCAATGCTGTTTTTCTGGAAATCGGAGAACAGGCACAATTCAAAAGAAGCATGATCCTTTTCCCCTGCGATGTTAGCAGCAGTTTTAGCGATCGAATTGAGATTTCTGCTTTTGGGAGATATCTCCAGTCTGTCGATCTCATTTAAAACAGCTTCCTTAGTAAGTAATCGCCGCTGAACAGGTCCCATATCATTGGTAAGTAACACAAAACGGGTGTCGCGGGCGGAGCGGCTTACAAGCTCACGGGCATTACTGACGGCTTCTTCAAACAACCTTCCATTTTCACCTTCTGCCATCATACTGAATGAATTATCAATATAAACTGCTGTTAAGGCATTTGGCCTCAACATCAGGTTTTCGTTTTTCTTAAATACAGGCTCCGCAAAAGCCAGTACAATAGCAAAAATCGCCAGTATGCGTAACGCAAGCACCATGATTTGCTTGAGCTTGTTTTGTTTACGGGTTTGGGTTGTAATATTTTTCAGGAAACTGATATTACTGAAATACAGCTTTTTGTACCTCCTGAAATTAAACAGATGGATGATAATCGGTATGAGTACCGCCAGCAAACCATATAAAAAACCGGGGTGATTGAAGTACATAAAACGCTGTATCGTTGGCAGGCAAAATTAATAAAAAGGCATTCAATAAGATTGTGATTACTTATTCCTAATTATTCTATGTTAAATCCTTGCTTTTCAGGCTCGAATTTCGTACCTTTATAGGGCTGATAAAGGCATGTAAAATAGTTAAAATATGGAGTCATGGAAACAAGAAAATATCCTGTCGCTGACATCGAAAAGAGCCGGGCCATTTTCTTTGAAATTGGTCTCATCCTCAGCCTAATGATCATTTTTGCCACTTTTGAGTGGCGTTCAACGCCCAAATATACCCCTGTCGATTTTGACTACCAGGCGGAGAAGATCACCGAAGAAATTGTACCCATCACCGAACAAAAAGCACCTCCACCAAAAGTTAAGATACCAAATACTGCGATTACCATTAAAGTGGTTGAAAACGATGCCGAAACTGAAGATATAGACATCAATGTTGAAGCTGATGAAAGTACTGAAGTTCAGGAATATGTGCCAGAGGTAAATTACCAAATGGAAGAAGAAGAAGAACCTGTAAGCGAGGAAATATTTGTTATCGTTGAGTCGATGCCAGAATATCCGGGAGGTATCAATGCGCTTTACCAGTATATTAGTGATCAAATTCACTACCCTGTTATGGCCAAAGAACTGGGTATCCAGGGTAAGGTGTTTGTAACCTTCGTTATCGAAACTGATGGCTCCGTGAGTGGTGTCGAAGTATTAAGGGGTATCGGCGGAGGTTGTGATGAGGAAGCCATTCGGGTCGTAAACAGTCTGCCTAAATGGAAACCGGGCAAACAGCGCGGTGTGCCAGTTAGGGTAAGGTATAACCTTCCTGTGAAATTCACATTGTTGTAAAATTAACCAGAAGATTTATCCAGTTTACGGCTTTGATATATATAATTTTAAATCCGATTACTAGTTAGTAAACGAATCGCGAAATTATTTAAATAAACATAAATATTCTTTATATTTGGATACTCATAATAACCTAAACCATCCATTATGAATCGAATCTTATGTTTTTTTTTATTGGGTTTCTTTTCTAATATTCTTACTGCCCAAACTGAACTTAATTCATTCACATCGACAGGCTCCGGTTATTCTACCCCCACAATTACAGATTATGAGTCATTGGGTATAAATCCAGCCAATTTAGGCTGGACCAGAAATGACAATTCGATGAACATTGGTTTTTTTGAATTTGGAGGTTCAATTTACTCTGAACCATTAACAAAAAAGGAAATCTATAGTGACCTTTATGGCAATCCTATTACATTAGATTATGAAGGTAAGATTGATGCTGCAAATGCTTTCACAAACACAAGGATGATTAGTACCGCCTCAGTTTTACTAGTAGGTTTTTCATATCAAGACGAAAATATTGGAGGTTTTGCTTTTAATATTCGTCAAAGATTTACCTGGCATTCATTGCTTAATGAAAATGCGGCAAATTATCTTTTTCTTGGTTATAATGACATATATTTTGATTCAATTGTATTTGAAAACGGTGATGAAGCTGGTTATTCAACGAATCCTCAATATGCTACACAATTATATGAGGGAAGTAACAATCACATGCTGATGTATACAGAATTCAATTTTGGATATGGTAGAAAGGTCATTAAAAAAGATAACATTGGCTGGTACTTAGGTGTCAATGTAAAATACATATTAGGACAAGCCATGGCAAGGTATTATGAAGAGGAAAGTGGTAAACTTCTTGCTAATTCGTCCTTAAGTCCGGGTTTCGGTGTTGTATATTCAGGTGAAGGGGTTTATGATGGCAATGTTAATATTTTAGACGGTAGCGGATTAAAAACTGTAGGCAATGGTTTTGGATTTGATATAGGCACTACCCTAGAGATTAAACAAAAATTATTAGTTGGACTAGCGGTAAACAATATTGGTTATATAAAATGGAAAAAAAACGTTTATGAAGGTTGGGATGGCAGTGTATGGAGAATTGATACACCTGGTATAAATAATTACAATATTTTTGAAGAGGGACAGTTAATCAATACTGATAATGGTCCACCACCATTGGATACAACTATTGTTGGCATTTCCGATTTAAAACTTAACCTTCCATTACATTTCCGGGGTGGCATAAGTTACACTTTTAATGAATATGTTGAGGCGGGGCTGGATACTTACTTTCCTCTTGGTGAAAAAGTTCCAGGATCATTTGAAGCACCAATTTATAGTATTGGAGCACGCACAAACCCTGCAGAATGGGTGCAACTTTCGATTGGTATCGTCAGTGGTGGAAAATTTGGTACGAATGTACCCTTTGGAGCTACCTTTTATCCGATCAGGAATGAAAAAAATACCTGGGAGATTGGCATTGCTACAAGGGATATGCTTACTTTTTTCAAACAACATAATCCCACAGTATCATATGCATTTGGTTTCTTAAGATTTAGCTTTGGTCAGTTAAAGGAATAAAGAAAATAGCCCACTCAAAATCGTCTAAATCAAAAGTGTGCTAAAGAACTAAAAAGAATTCTATTTTTAGTCAAGCATTGATTTATAGCCAATCATTGTAAGGTGTAAATGTATTTAGAGGATGCTAATTTGAATATCTTAATATGGGGGTCGTTTTTATGATATAAATCATAACGAATCAGATTGTTATCTTCTTCTGCCTATATTTAGCTTTTCCAATTCTGCGGATCAAATTATAAATTCATCAAAAACAATGACAATGGATTATTCAAGCATTAATTATTTAGCGGTTCTGGCAGCTACCTTTGCAGCCTTTATTCTAGGTTCATTATGGTATACTGTACTATTCGGAAAAGCCTGGCAAAAAGAACTGGGTTTTACAGATGAATACCTAAAGAAAGGAAATATGGCAGCCATATTTGGAAGTAGTTTCTTACTGATGTTCATCATGTCCTGGGGCATGGCCTGGTTTATCAATGTGCATGGCGAAAACGATGTGAACTGGCTTTGGGGCATGGTGTACGGCTTGTTTATAGGTCTTTTCTTTGTTGGGGCTTCGTACGGCATCAATATGCTTTACCAAAGAAGGTCTTTCAAACTATGGGCCATCGACTCCTTTTACCAGATATTATTTCTAGGGATGCAGGGAGCTATTCTTGGTGCCTGGCATTAAATTATTTGTTTCACAAACACACCATGCAGCATTTCCATTCGGGGATGCTGTTTTTTTTATAGAAGTTTTCAGAATTAATGCAGATTTCGATTATTTATATTTGCTGATTGAATCGTTCTCGGTATTTTAGCATATTATTAAACAATTCAGAATAAAAAATTACCCATGATCCGGAAATCAACCATAATGCTGCTCATCATATTAAGTATACTGAGCTTTTCAAGTTGCTGTGATCCTCTTGAAAATAAAGATACTGAAAAGCAGGAAAAATACCTGCTGATGGCGACGCTTTACAATTATTACGCGGCAGAATACCAGGCGCTGGCGCACCAGGCATTTAACATTGGCAAGGAGCGACTAGCACAAATCCGAAGTGAACGTCCGGAGGAAGAAAACCTGGCCGTAGTTGTTGATATTGATGAAACCATCCTCAACAACGCTCCTTACGAAGCAAAGACGATACTGGATGGAAAATCTTACGAGTCGGAATCGTGGTACGAATGGTGCAATATGGCTGTAGCGGAGCCGGTTCCGGGTGCGATTGAATTTTTGCAGTTCGCCGATTCACTTGGGTTTCATGTTTTTTATATCACCAACCGGAAAGAGAAATTTGTTGGGGAAGGTACAAGGCAGAATGTGCGAAATTTAGGATTTCCGCAAACTACAGATGATCATTTCCTGCTGCGCACGGATGAGCGAAATAAAGAGAAAAGACGTCAGTCTGTTTCAGAAAATTATGAGATCGTATTGCTGGCAGGCGACAATATGGGGGATTTTTATGAAGATACAGATGTTTTTACCGAGCGGGAAGCCACTATGAAATCCAATATGGATAATTTCGGAAAGAAATTTATCGTACTTCCTAATGCCATCTATGGTGATTGGCTCACCGCTATTGGAATACCGGGAGAATCACAAACTATTGATTCATTGTTACAAATCATGGCGAAACCCTACCATCACAAGCTTAAATAAACCCTAAAGCTGTATGACCTTACTTATTGTATATCTACTGATAGCATTATTTTTTTCCTTCCTGTGTTCCATTATGGAGGCTGTTATTCTCAGTGTAACACCTTCTTTTATAGCTACAAAAATCGGCGAAAAAAGGTCTTACGCCCTTATCCTGCAAAAGTATAAAGATAATATCGACCGGCCACTGGCAGCTATACTTACTTTGAACACCTTTGCACATACGATAGGAGCAGCAGGTGTAGGTGCACAGGCACAACTCATTTGGGGCAACCAGTATCTCTCCCTCACATCTGCCATACTTACCATACTGATATTGTTCTTTTCCGAGATCATTCCAAAAACCATTGGCGCTAATTTCTGGAAAGAACTCGTCAGTCCAACCGTGTTTATGCTCAGAATATTAATGGTCATTTTATATCCTTTTGTTATTGTGAGTCAGCTTATCACAAAAATATTCAATATCAATAAATACAAAAGTGTTTTAAGCCGTTCTGATTTTTCAATTCTGGCTAAAATCGCTGAAGAGGAAGGTGTCTTTGCAAGCGGCGAATCTAAAATTATTCAAAATATTGCACGGTTTCATAAGCTTAAAGTTAAAGAAATCATGACCCCCCGGACGGTTTTATTTGCAGCACAGGAAGATGTAACCGTAGGACAGTTTTATCAGGCAAACCCTGATCTCATATATACCAGAGTGCCGGTTTACAGGCAGTCGATCGATGAAATATCTGGGTATTTTCTAAAAAATGACATGCTAAGTAAAATCATTAAAGGAGAACAAAACTTACCGCTGAAGGACCTTAAACGGGATATTATCCTGGTGTATGAAAACCTGCCCATACCAAATCTTTACGACCGTTTAACCCAGCATAAGGAACATATTGCTGTTGTTATTGATGAATTTGGCGGTACCGAAGGAATTGTTACCATGGAAGATGTGTTTGAAACCATCATCGGGATAGAAATAACTGACGAAACGGATCATGTGGTTGACCTTCAAAAATCAGCACGAGAAAGCTGGGAAAAACGTGCAAAAAGAATGGGCCTGGATATTAAAAATGACGGAAGGAACGATCTATAAATTCATTATTGACCCGATGCTATCGGGTTTGCGAACCGCTACCGCCGGTATGATTCCTGATCAGCTTCATATTATTGATATCGCTTGTGGTACGGGAGCTTTGGCATTTGAGCTTTCTAAAAACGCTGCTCATGTGACAGCTATTGATGCTTCTGAAAGCATGATCATAACGGCCAACCAGGCTAAAAATAAACTGGGTGTTCAGAATGTAACATTTCGGGTAGCTAATGCGACCGACCTAAGTCCTTTTAATACGAATGAATTTGATGTGGCCACCATATCTTTAGCCATTCATCAGTTTGATACCCAAACTGGTTTGCAGATACTTGAAGAGCTGAAAAGAATTGCAAGGGAAATCTTAATTGTTGATTATGCCTCCCCCCTTCCTGCTAATTATTACAGGCATCTAACGTTGTTTATTGAATGGCTTGCAGGAGGTGACCATTTCAGAAATTTTAAAACTTACCAGGAATTTGGCGGTATAGATACATACCTGGAGCAACTAGAATTGAATGCAATAAACAAATCAATCAAAGGGAAAGGTATCTTTTCGCTGGTTCTCTGCAAATAATATGGAATTAAGGCTCTTTCTTCGAAATTTTTGACCTTGAGAGTATCACCATCCCAATAATCGCTGATAAAATGGAAGCCACAAAGATACCCACCTTGGCAATTTGTTTATTCGTATCCACTTCGAAGGCCAGCTCCGAGATAAAGATCGACATGGTAAATCCGATTCCAGCCAGAAACCCCATACCATACACATGGCTCCAGTTCATACCTTCCGGCAGTTTTGATATTTTCAACCAGACAATTAATTTTGCTGCAAATGCAATACCCAGGGGTTTACCTAATGTGAG
>PKSW01000160.1 GCA_002869465.1 Marinilabiliales bacterium | reverse complement strand
TTCCCATTCCGAACAGAGAAGTTAAGCCTGCCAGCGCCGATGATACTGCCATACCAGGTGGAAAAGTAGGTCGTCGCCAAGACTATAAAACCCCGTTTCGAAAGAAACGGGGTTTTTTTATTTATAATCTAAAGGTAATTGCCAGCACCAATAGATACTGCCATACCAGGCGGAAAATCCTGCAGGCAGGCAGTTAGGTCGTCGCCAAAACTATAAAACCTCCTCAAATTATTGGGGAGGTTTTTTGGGCGGATATAACAAAATCGATGATATGGATTACAGTGCATCCTGCTTTTCGGATTTAAACTCACAAAACTTTAATTACCAGTTTATTAAATAGGATATAAAAAGCCTTTTTTTTATCTGTTACTGTACGCATACCACCCGAATAAATACTAAGTATAGGGGGTTGAATAAATGTAGTCTCCTTATAACGCTTTTAAATTGTTTATTTTTTTTTGGCAATTTTCAAAAGGTAACAAAGAAAATCAGTAAATTGTGCCTTCGTTTTCAGGGGATGAAATTATTTATGCCAAACAAAAATTAATAATATGAAAAGAAGATATTTACACTTCAGTTTACTTTTGATATTCATTGTATTAGGAGGAACGACAATCGGTTTATACGCTTTTAAAAATGGCAATGATTATGTGCCTCGACAAAAAAAATCAGAACTGCAATTACCAAGAATTAAACCTGCCGCAGAATATTTAACAACGATAAAAAATAATCAGCATACTGGAGTTATCAATGCCACGGATCTGGAAAGAGCTAAAAAGCAGTTAGAAAATTTGGGTTCATCACGATCTTTGGATTTAACCTGGACGCAATTAGGCCCGGATAATTTTGGGGGAAGAACAAGAGCTATCATTTGTGATAATCAAGATCCAACAGCTAATACCCTTTATGCTGCAGGTGTATCAGGTGGAATTTGGAAATCTATAAACCTTGCAATTACGTGGAAAAAGATTAATACAGAAAAAGATAACCTTTATGTTTCGTGTATGATACAGATCCCTAACGGAACAATCTATGCAGGTACCGGAGAAAGTTTTGCAGCACAGACCATGTCCGGACTTGAGGAAATGGGATATTCAGGTGGTTTTATGGGGCAGGGTATTTTTAAGTCGACAGATGGAGATAATTTCAGCCTGATTCCGGCTACTGAACCAACATTTAATGACGAGAATAGCGATTGGGCTTATGTTAATGAACTGGCTTATGATGATAGTAAAGGTAGACTATACGCTGCTACAAATACCGGGTTGAAATATTCGGATGATGATGGCGCCAATTGGTCAACGGCAACTGATACCGCCGGAACAGCATTAAACATGAATGCTTATGACGTTCAGGTTAGCTCGGCAGGTGTTGTAATAGCATGTGTTGATAACTTGTGTTATCTTTCACAAGCAGGAAATGCCAATAATTTTATCCTTAGGTCTACAGGTGATTCAATAAGTCTGCCAGCGAGCAATGTATCAAGAATTGAATTTGCTTTTGCACCTTCAGAAGCATCGGTTGCTTATGCCAGTGTTGTTAATCAATTTGGTAATGTGTATAATATTTATCGCTCTGACGATAGTGGTTATTCGTGGAGGATTATATTACCAGGAACCAATTTTGTCCCGGTATTTTTAGGTCAAGGTGTATATGATAATGCCATAACAGTATTCCCTGATAATCCTGATAAAATTCTACTAGGTGGTTTTGTATTATATCAGGGTGAAATGATTCAATCTGAAGGTCTATATGACTGGCGAGTTGTTTCAGAAGGTTTTACAAATCCACAGTTTGATTCTTACTTACATTTTGATGTGCACACAAATGTATTTAGAAACGGATCAGATAATACGTTTTTCACTGGAACAGATGGTGGTGTTTCAAAAGGTGTTGTGAACGGCAATGAATATGCGCATGCTGCAAGCAACAGAAATTATTATACAACACAATTCTATGCCATTGGTAATTCCGGTCTGGAAAACTTTAACGTGGGAGGTTCACAGGATAATGGAACCATAGTGATTTCCGGTGAAGGAAATACAATTAGACAAGGTGAATTGATTTTAGGAGGCGATGGAGGACCATGTGTGAGTTCATTAATTAATCATGAGATTATCGTTGTTTCTTCTACTGAAGGACTGGTGTTAAGGTCAGAAGATGCAGGCGAAAATTATTCAACTCAATTTATGACCGGTGATATTACAAATCCACAGGCATTTATAACGCCTGTAGCTTTATGGGAAAGTTTTAATAACCAAAATAGCAGGGATTCTGTTACATATTATGCAAGGGAAAATATTCCTGCAGGAACAACTATCCAAGTCAGAAGCAGAAATAGCGGGCAACCATTCTATTATACATTACCAACTGATGAAAGCCTTCAGGATGGTGACTCTATCAGAGTTAAGGATTTAGTTTCCTCACGACTTTTTATAGCTACAGCGAATCATGTATTTATGACCAAGGAATTGCATAATTTCGGGAAAGTACCTGAATGGTTTGAAGTGTCAGGATCACAGGTTGGAATGGTTGGAATTCCACAATGTATTACATATTCTGCTGATGGTAATCAGCTATATGTTGGGACACAAGATGGTCGATTGTACAGAATATCAAACCTGGCCCTGGCATATAATTATGAAAGAGCTGACATCAGCAGTCCATCATGTATTGTATCGACTAAAGAAATCCCTTTATACATCCCAGGCACATCCGATCCGGTTGACCAGGTAATTACTTCGATCTCAGTAGATCCCTCAAATCCGAATAATGTGATGGTTACGTTAGGAAACTACGGAAATGATTACTATGTGCTGTTTACTGAAAACGCATTGGCTGAAACACCTGATTTTAATTCGAGACAAGGCAATCTGCCACAAATGCCTGTTTATTCATCATTGATAGAAATGACGGATAGTAACATCGCAATTCTCGGAACTGAATACGGGATTTTTGTTACCGAAGATATTCACAACAATTCACCTGAATGGTATATGCAATCAGAAAATATGGGAATTGTGCCTGTCTTCGATTTGAAACAGCAAATTGTGCCTAAAACTGCTGATGAAGTTGTATTGGTAAATGGTCCCGAAGTAATTGTTATTCCTTATCCCGGCACCGATAACTATGGAATTATATATGCAGCAACCTTTGGTAGGGGATTAATGAGGTGTAATACTTTTCGGAAGCCTGTTGGGATTGAAGAAATATTTGCAGGTCCTAATAATCAAAATCAAAACCTTAAATTATATCCAAATCCTGTATTTGATAAGGCAACAATCGAACTGGACGCAAACACAAAAGGAAAACTTAGTATTCAGGTGATTGATTTATCCGGAAAAATTATTTATTCAGAAGAACGATTTGTTAATGAAGGGGTGAACAAACTTGATTTGGACCTGACCCATCTGAAAACCGGAACTTATGTTTTAAAGGCCGTTTCAGAACAAAACATATTTACAAGAAAATTTATTATTAAATAGGTTCATAATTGATAAAAAAGAATAGAAATGAAAAATATTTACACAATTTCAATCTCATTATTATTACTGTTATCATTATCAGTATTTGGGCAAACAAGAATATACGCCCCTACCTTAAATGAACCTGAAAATGGCGATTTAGGACAATCCCCGGACGTATTATTAAACTGGAGTGCAGTTACGGGAAATGATCTTGTAATATTATATGAAGCACAATTGTCAACAACTGAGGATTTTGCAAATCCAATAAGTTTTCCTTTAACCGACCTGACATCCTACCAAATGAACAATCTTTTATTTGGTGAACAATACTTTTGGCGAGTGCGTGCTTACGATGGTGATGATGTATCTAACTGGTCGGAAATTTGGAGCTTTACTGTTGTCGTTACTGTTGAAATAGATAAACCTAATGATAATGCAATGGTGTATGCGAACCCCATGATTGAGTGGGAAGAATTATCAGGATTGACTCATTACGAGTTACAGGTAGATACTTCGTATAGCTGGAAAGTGATCCCATTGGAGGTAAGTAACGATCTCAATGCGACCTATATAGTTGATGAGAATAATATGTGGGTATGTGGTGAAGATGGCTTAATTCTTTTTTATGACGGAATAGAATGGTTAACCTCTGAGTCAGGTACAACAGATAATTTAAATGATATCTGGTTTGTTGATGCAACAAATGGTTATACCGTTGGAGACGGAGGGGCAGTATCACATTATGATGGTACTCAATGGACAACGATTGATGTTGGTACTACAGAGGATTTACTCGGCGTATTTTTTATCGATGAAAACACAGGTTATGCAGTAGGATCAGGCGGTATAACACTTAAATACGATACTGGAATATGGACTGCAGAAACAACATCCAATACAGCAGATCTTTTTGATGTTTATGCATTAGCTGATAATAATGTGTGGGTATGTGGCGCGTCAAAAACAATTGGCCACTTTGATGGCGCGGATTGGTCGTTTGAAACAATAAGCAACAGAGATTTTTATTCAATTTGGTTTACTGATACGAATAATGGTTGGGCTGTTGGAAAAGGCGGAAGAATTGTTTATTTCGATGGTGCTGAGTGGACAGTGCAGGAAACGGGTGTAACTAAGGATCTTCTCGGAGTTTGTTTCTCAGGCTCGATGGGGTACGTTGTCGGAAAAACTGGCACTTTCCTGGTTTATGATGGATACTGGTATTCGGAAACAGCAGGTTCCGGAGAAGATTTAAACGGAATTTTTGTTCAAAACAATTCGGGAATTATTTGCGGAGCTGATGGTACATTGATTGCAAATGAAGGAGGTGGATTTAACAGTCCGTTAGAAACTATTTATACAATTAATGGTGATTCAATTGAATTTCAATTGGAATATCTATTATTTGGTACGGATTATTATTATCGAATGAGAGGACTTCACAGTGGAGACACTACCATGTGGTCAGGAACGAGAAAGATGAGCACTTATGCTGCACCAACTTTGACCAGTCCTACAAACGGTACTTCAGATTTGGACTTGTTACTTGACTTTGCATGGAGCGAATATGAAGGTGTCACGAATTATATTCTCGAAATCGACTCAAATGAAAATTTTACATTACCAAGAACTTTTGGACCTGATCAAAACTTCGAAACAGTAAATGATTTTGTATTTGGTACAGAATATTTCTGGAGGGTTAAAGCCCAACATTTTGCTGATCTTTCTGACTGGTCAGAAACCTGGAACTTTACAACTACAAACAACATAATTCTTGAAAGTCCTGAAAATGAAGCTACCAATGTACTTCAATGTCCCAGATACGTTTGGGAAGGAGTAGCTGGAGCCTCAAAATATCACGTATGGGTTGATACAGATATGAATTTCTCAAATCCTTTAAAAGTTACTTCTGACAGTGCATTTTACCAATGCCAATCGTCACTTGAAAAAAAGACCGTTTATTACTGGAAAGTGAGAGGTCAGGCAGGAGCTTCTATCTCTGATTGGAGCGAAGTTTGGTCGTTTGAAACTGAGGGTTATGACGGCATTGTTGAAAGTCTGGATGGGAATGTACTCCAGGTATACCCCAATCCTAATAATGGCGAGTTTACGATTCAAATAAACAGCTTAAACAATGGTATTTATCATATTAGGGTTGTTGATCTTGTTGGAAAAGAATTATATCAGCAGGAATTGAGTTGTAATGCGGGAAGTAATCTACAAAAACTTAATTTACATTATCTTGATAGTGGAATTTATCTGGTTCACATTAAGAAAGGTGAGGGAACAATCACAAAAAAATTATTTATTAAGTAAGAAGAATTTCAACTTTATATGAAAGGGGCTAACAGAGCCCCTTTTTTTTGTTTAATATTTATTGTATCGTTTACCAAAGCTAAATGTCAGGTAGCCTGTAGGAAAAAAAATCTGATTATTGTTATTGGCCATGATGCTAAGCCCCATCGGAGAAATGTCTATTGCTGCACCAATTTCAAGTGCTTTTATCTTGGTACTTTGAACGCCAAATTCGAAGTTTAAACCGGTCTTTAAATAGATACCCGGGTGTAATGTAATTTCTGTTAGTCCAACTGTAAATGGAGCCCGGCCATATATATCATCCCATGATTGGGATGACGCATCAAAGCGTTCTGTTTTTATATCGTATGCAAAGTAACCATTGCCTGTTTCATAGAAATATAAAACATACAGATAATAGGGTTTAGCAATACCCAAACTAAATCCACCACCGTACATCCATCTTAATTCAACACCACCCCAGTATGGTTTCCTGTTCAGTAATTTTTTCCAAATCATACCACCTCTGAGAAAGAATGCATCATTCAATTTTCCATAAACGTAACGCCTGGAGTTTGTAAAATAAGGATTGAGAACTTTAATCTGCTTATAGGATTTCATTGAGACAAATTCGATTTCCCACATACGTGTCTGAAAATAATTGACACGTTTACCAAACCGGTACTGGACACCAAGGCCTAAATTGTGCAGAACAACCCCAAAAGTGCGCTGACGTTGATATAGAATCAGGTTCTCAGTGCTATCATATCCCTCGGTATCAAACTGTGCAAATGCAGGTACACAGAAAAATAAGAGTATCACTACCACAACTATTTTTCTATGTGTTCCCATGAATTAATTAAATTAATGAAACGCAAAGTTTGTTGTCCGTCGTTTGTTACTTGTACTGAAGAGCCCTACAAATTTAGTACCGCGTTTCCTTTTGATACCGCTGAGCTTCGCCATAAGCGGCACATTTTTTTGTTGATTTACAGGAGCTTGCAAAAGCAACCACGAGAACAACGGTCGCGATTACTATCATGATTTTTTTCATAACTTTACCATATTGCTTTCTAGGCGATAACAAAGAAAGACAGAATTTAACTAAATAACAAGATTTTTCAGTATTTATTATAGGAAGACCAAGATAATGGCTTATCAAGCACCTAATATTGAAGAAAGTTGGCAATTGGCCTTGCAGGATGAATTCTCTGCATCATATTTTAAGGTTTTGCGGCAATTCCTGAAGGATGAAAAGCAAAACCATACTATTTACCCTGCTGGATCCAGAATTTTCGCAGCATTTAACTTTACGCCTCTAACAGCAGTTAAAGTGGTAATTCTTGGGCAGGATCCATATCACGGAAGGGGTCAGGCCCATGGACTATGTTTTTCCGTACCAGAGGGTGTAAAACCGCCACCTTCTCTGGTAAATATTTATAAAGAACTGCATTCTGATCTGGGGATTCCAATTCCGGCAACAGGAAATCTCGAAAAATGGACCAAACAAGGGGTGTTGCTTTTAAATGCAACGCTCACGGTAAGGGCAGGAGATGCTGGATCACACCAGGGAAAAGGCTGGGAAATTTTTACTGATCAGGTGATCAGGACCATCTCTGACCTGAGAGCAGGGGTGGTTTTCCTGTTATGTGGAAATTACGCGCAGGCCAAGGAATCACTCATTGATCGAAGTAAACATTTTCTACTGAAAGCACCGCATCCTTCCCCTTTTTCTGCCAATCGTGGTTTTTTCGGATGCAGACATTTTTCAAAGACTAACGAGATATTAAAAGAGATTGGTTTTGATGAGATCGACTGGAATCCCGTGGTTTAATCAGAATTGGCCTTTTTGCCAATATCTTATAAATATCATTCACGGCCACCAGGGCAGTTGATCCGTACCATTCTTTCAGTTCCATTTTCAGGCTCCCTGCTGCCATTGCCAGATCGGTCTCTGTAAGCATTTTGGCTTCTTCAATACTTTCCACGTTGAATATATAAATACCTCTGATGTCACCAATTCCAAAAAACGGACCTGCTAATACTAGTTTTCCTTCTTCAGCCAAACGCACAATATTTTCTAAATGAGCTATTTGTAATTCAGAATATATTATTCATCTCAAAATAAAACATGATGAGACAAAATAGTAAAATATAATTACTTTTACGGAAATTGTTTTTCATAATTTTCATATTTGACAGATTGATACATGAGTTCAGATCATCATGATTTTAATTATAACGATTTAATTTCATCACTTCAGGAATTGTTGGGTAAAACCATCGGAACCCGCTTAATGGATGAGTGCCAATTGTACCATGAGTTGGCCATTCAGTTTAAAAACCGAACAGAATCGTATAAGGAGAATGTATTAAAAGCTAAAAAAAACAATTCCCTGCAGGCATTGCTCTTTGAAAATGCAAAATTTGGTGATTCAGTTTTTTCATTGCTGGAAGAAATTATCGAAGAAAAGCAATCATCTGAGTTTATTGAAACCTTTGAATCATTCTTTGTTCAGGTTTATCAAACGATGGAAATGATTCCTGAAACCACAGAGGTTGCCGAACATATTATCAAGGTAAATCCAAAGTTCAATACAAAAAAAAGCCTGGTCAACTCATTTCTAAGAAAACATGTAAGTCCGTTAAATAAATTGAAGGCACGGCAGGCAGAGTCCGGAAATCAGGTAGATGATATTCAATTTTATCGTTATTTTAAAAACCGTAATTTCTTTTTTTATTTCCTGGTTTTAAAAAATTTAAATGATCAAATAAAGCATTATGAAGCATTTTTATCCAATGTTGTAGCGCTGCTCAATTACCTATGGAATTATGACCAGAAACGGATCGAATTATTCGGCCAACTGGCAGCCGGAAATATTAATATGAATACATGGCCTGACCTGGATGATGATTTGAATGAGGTTGACAATCTTCTCTTGATTATTGACGAATCCCGCAAGCAAATTATGGATGGTTTAAATAATCATGTAACTGAAATACTTGAGGGATATAAGGATGGAAAGAACATTGAATCAGAAGCGTATGTAAAAAATATTAATATTAAAAAGTCGGGCGAACGATTAACGGCAAACTTAAATGAAACCCGCAAACAGTGGTATAACACCATATTTTTATTATCAGAAGACTGGAAACTTGATTTGGAAATTCATTCATTCCGATTTTATATTTTAAAAGAATATTTTGATTTTTCGAATGTGATTCATACAAAATTCACGGAGCCGGTGGAACAAACCATCGAATTGATGAACACCGCCCTGAACGAATTAAAAACGGAGTTTGACACAACAAAGAAGAATGCTGCCAGCGACTTTGAGAAAAGATTCACAAAACTGAAGATTGATTTTAAGCGTAAATTCGTCTTAAAATTAATGCCTGGACTTAAAGAAACGATATACAAGGCGGATATTCCAAGGGCTATTGACAATATTGAATCAGACTCAGAAAAGAGGTTTGATGAAATTTCCAACAAACGATATCTGATCAAAAATCCGGAATATAACAGGCCAATTAACAGATCGGAATTTGAAAGTATATCACCATCAGAATTGGTAGGATATGAGATCATGCCGGGACTTAAGAAGGTTTTTCCAGCCTTGAAGACAGCATTTATCAATCATGTTCAATCCTTTGAAAAGAAAGTAAAAGAAATCCCTGAAATTGTCGATTTCAATATTGAATCTGCTATTTCTTTTTTTGAAAAAGAAAAAGATGCCGATGAGGCGATGAAAATTGGGGCCGAAGGTATTGAGAGAGCTGAAAATAAACTGCAAGACCTGGCCAATCTTCAGCAATCCTTTATCCAACAGGAGGTTGAAACCCTAAAAGATTCTATTGAACAATTCATTACAGAAATAACAGCTATTGCCAATAATGAAAGTGCTCACCAAATAAAAGTCAGGATAGCTAGACTAAAAACCATTGAAAAATCGAAAGCGATCAGAACGAAAATATTAGATCGAATCAGAAATTTTATACCCATTGGCATTGAATACACGAAAAATGCTTTTCTTTTTTTACGCCAATCCAGTTTAAAGATCAGCAGACAATTTTCTACAGAAGAAACAACACAATTTATTACTTCTGATACTTCTGACTTTCTGAGTGCCACTGAAAAAGCCATCAATCAGTTGCCATATATTTATCAGAAGTTATTTCAAACTGAACCTTTAACAAGTTTTGAATTATACGTGGGACGCACAAAACCAATGGATGAACTCTTAAACGCCTATAAAAAATGGAAAGAAGGAAAGTTTGCACCGACTGTGATCATTGGAGAAAAAGGGTCGGGAAAAACAACCATTATAAATCGTTTTTTGAAGACTAAAATTCAAAATGAAAAAGTGATATTCCTTAATCTGCATGAAGAGAATAAAAGTCCTCGGGAAATCTACCTCGAAATTGAAGCGCTGGTGATAAAAAAAACTGATCTGAAGGATCAAGATGAAAAAGATCGAAACACGATATTGATAATTGACGGCCTCTCAAGGTTGTTCAGTAGCGAAATAAACGGTTTTATATATTTGATTAAAACCATGAAATTAATCACGGAAACGCATTCACATGTATTCTGGATCGTCTCGTCGCACTTATATTCGTGGAACTACATTGATAAGTCATTTAACATTTCAGATTATTTTGGCTATCATATTAAACTTACCGACCTGGCAGCTGACGACCTAAAACAAATAATAGAAAAGCGTCATAATATCAGTGGCTATCGACTGGTTTACGAACAACCAATTGCAAAGAAATCGATTGTAAACCTTAAAAAACTCAAATCAGAAAGTACACAAGATGAACTTGAGAGTGCTTATTTTAAAAGTTTAACAACGTTTAATAAAAATAATCTTTCGCAGGCATTTTTGTATTGGTTGCGATCCACTTCCAAAGTTGAAGATGATGTTATTTACATCCGGCAGATCGATGAAATGGATAGTAGTTTTGTCAAAGCCATATCACAACATAAATTGATTATTTTAAGAAATATATTGATCCATAATGGAGTCACCATTGAAAGTCATTCGAAGATATTTGGCCAGGAAGTGGAAATGGGTAAATTATATTTAGACCAAATGCGTGATGATGGATTACTGATCAAGAATCAGGATTTTTATTTAGTTAATCCACTGATATATAGTCAGATAGTAAATGAGCTGTACATCCAAAATTTACTTCATTAATTGCGTAATTATGAAAATTAGTCAATCAAGATATTTATT